>DATAOI010000027.1 GCA_036265815.1 Gemmatimonadales bacterium | reverse complement strand
CGCCATCACTCTCGCGCCGACCAGCCCGCAGATGGTGCTGCTCAAAGTGCTCGTCGCGCTGGGCCGGGGCGATCTCGGCAGCGCCCGCACGGCGGTCCGCGGTGCCGCGGATCGGATCGACGCGACCGCGCTCGTTGCCTTCCTCGCCACGTACCAGGACCTCTACTGGGTGCTGGACGACGCACAGCAGCAGCGGGTGCTGAGGCTGCCGCCGGCCGCCTTCGACGAGGACCGCGCCGCGTGGGGGCTGGTGCGGGCCGAGATCTATCATCTGCACGGTGACTCGAGCCGCGCGGCCGTCTACGCCGACTCGGCGCGCCGTGCCCTGGAGGCGCAGAGCCGGGAGGCACCGGAGGATGGGCAGCGCCATGTGCTCCTGGGGCTGGCGCTGGCCTACGTCGGCCGGAAGGCGGAGGCGATTCGCGAGGGCCGGCGCGGAGTCGAGCTGCTCCCGATCGACCGCGACGCCTTCCTCGGACCCTACGTGCAACTCCAGCTCGTGCGGATTTATCTCCTCACCGGCGAGCCGGACAAGGCCCTCGACCAGCTCGAGCCGCTGCTCAAGATTCCTTTTTATCTCTCGCCCGGCTGGCTCCGGCTGGATCCGACGTTCGATCCGGTGCGGACTCATCCACGGTTCGCGCGGCTCCTCGCCGACAGCGGCTAGCGTAGCCGACTGTGCCGTTCATTCTGCCGGTCGCCAAGTCGATTCGGGCAGCCTCGATCGAAGGGTTGATGGAAGCCCATGAGGCCCGGAGTTCGCGTTGAGGCCCCGGGTCCCCATCAGGGGCTGCTCGTTCGAAGTCCGAGGCTCATCGTCGGCCGCAGGTTCCAGATCTCCACCGTCATTCTCGTGATCAGGCGCCTCGCCCCGTCGGGAAGCGCTTGCTCGCTGCTGCCGGTGAGCAGCGCCGCAAGGCTGGCCATTGGACGGAGCCGCACGTAGCGCGGCACGGCTCCCCCCGCCACCATCCGGTACCAGAGCGTCTCACCTTCGGCCCCCGGCCGGGACGCGCCGAGGGCGGCTTCGAACGCCTTTGCCGCTCCCGGCGCGAGCTCGACGCTGGTGAACTCGAGTCGCGCGGTGGTTGGTGGCACGCCGCTGCCGCGGGAGAGAGAGGGCAAGTACTCGTAGAGCCCGTTCTCCACCCATTCGACGTGCGGCGCGACGTTGAGCAGGTTGTCCCGCTCGTCCTCGGCCGGCGTGACGGCGCTGTCCAGGCTGGCGGCCGAATGCCCGAAGGTCGCATAGACGAACCACCGGTAACGGTCGCCGCCCCAGATGGACCAGCCATACCAGGTCCAGGAGTCTCCGGCCTGCCTGTGCCACTCGAGGTGCTGGACGTATCCGGTCTCGAACTCCACTGATTGCCCGTCGTGCGGACGGAGCACCGCGATGCGGGCGTAGGGCCCCGGTCCCACCTGGGCGGCGAGCAAGGCCGGAACCGCGATGCTGATGGGGCAGAACCAAGCCTGTTTCATGTGCCGAGTATAAGGCACCGCCTCCCGCAGGATCGGCCGAGTTTCCCACCTTTTCGGCCAACCGTTGAGGCCGTCCCATTCCATGGCGCATATTGCCATCATGCCCAAAACTCGTCGCATGGTGGTGCTGGTCGTCCCGCCGATCGAGGAGCTGGACCTTGTCGGTCCCGTGCAGGTGCTGAGCACGGCGTCCCGCCTGATCCGCCGAGGCGGAACCCCCTACCAGATCCAAGTCGTGTCCACGACCCCGGATCGCGTGATCGCGGGGGAGAGCGGGCTCTCCATCATCGCTCAAGGGCACTACCGCGATCTCATGGGCGAGATCGATTCGCTGCTCCTGGTGAGCGGCGTACGGACGCGGAACCGGCGCGACGACGAGCTGGCCACGTGGCTACGGCGAACCGTGCCGGCCTGCCGCCGGGTGGGCGCGGTTTGTATTTCCGCGTTCATCCTGGCGCACGCCGGCGTGCTGACCGACCAGCGCGCCACCGTGCACTGGAAGTACGCCCACGAGCTGGCGTACCGGTTCCCACGGCTCTCGGTGGATCCGAATCCGATCTGGGTACAGGCGGGTAACATCTACACGTCGAGCGGCTTCTCGGCGGGGATCGACCTAGCGCTCGCATGGGTGGCGGAGGACTGCGGGAGTGCGGTGGCGGTCGAGGCCGCACGGGAGCTGGTGCTCTTCCTCAGGCGTCCGGCCAGCCAGACTCAGCTCAGCGTCACCCTGGCCGCGCAGGCCAGCGAAATGCGGCCGATTCAGGAGCTCCAGGTCTGGATCGCGGACAATCTCCGGCACGAGCTTTCCACGGCCGCACTGGCCGACCGGGTTTCGATGAGCGTGCGCCACTTCTCGCGGGTGTTCACCGCGGACGTCGGCACCACGCCGGCCAGGTACGTGCTGCACCTCAGGGTCGAGGCAGCGCGCGGACTGCTCCACTCCTCGTCGCACGATCTCAGGCGGATCGCCAGCGCCGTGGGCTTCGGCAACGTGGAGGGGATGCGCCGGGCCTTCGTGCGGGTGCTCGGCAGGTCGCCGCGGGAGCTCCGCGGGGTAGCCGCTACGGAAACGCTACCGCCTCCACGCCGAGAACGACATCGGTGAAATCCGGCTCGCCGGCGGTGCCCGCATTGTCACCGTCTTCGAAATTGATGGTCCAGCTGGGGAAGCTCCCGGTAAGGTGCGCCTCCGGCGGGGCGGGGGCCGGCTCACCGGCATCAGCCGTACCCTGGCTGAATCGTATCCGCACTTGGCTGCCGGCCGGGAACACGATCGCGCTGTCCGCGGGGCCGCCGAAGATCTTGGTCGAGTCGCCGACGCTCCTCGCGCACACGTTGAGAAAGCTCTGGTCGATGTGCGGAACGGTGACTCTCTCCCCACGGAGGTCGCAGCTCAGGCCGAGCAATTTGAACTTGATGATGGACTGAGCCGTAATGTCGAGAAGGCAGTCCACCTGAGTGCCGGTGGTGGTGCACCCCTCGGCGCCCGCCACTGGCGGAGACACGGTGATCGTCTGTGTCTCGACGCCGGTGGCGCCCTCGTCGTCGGTCACCGTGAGCGTGACCGTGAAGTCGGTGGGGGCTACGATGCTGTAGCTGTGCGACGGATTCTCCACGTCGGCGGTCCCGCCGTCGCCGAAGGTCCACGCAAAGGCGACGATGGTGCCCGGGGCCACGTCCGTGCTGGTGCTGGTGAAGCTGCAGGTGGCCGCATTACAGGTGTGAGTGAAGCCCGCCGTCGGTGGCGTGTTGGGCGCGACCACAGGAGTGACGCTGACGGTCTGTGTCACGGTGTCGGTGGCACCCTGGTCGTCGGTGACGCTCAGGGTGACCGTGAAGTCGGCGGGCGCCGTGACGGTGTAGCTATGCGACGGATTCGCGACATCGGCCTTCGCGCCGTCGCCGAAGTCCCACGCATACGCCGCGATGGTACCCGGGGCCGCGTCGGTACTGGTGCTGGTGAAGCTGCAGTCCAACGCGGTGCAGGTGTGGGTGAAGCCTGCCGTCGGCGGCGTATTGGCCGGGGGCTCGACCGAATCGATCGTGATGGCGCTGGTCTTCGTATGGCTCAGGCCCTCGGCATCATGCACCGTCAGGCTGACGTTAAAGGTCCCTGCGGTGGTATAGGTGAACGTTGCATTGGCGGTGTTGGCGTCGGCATTGCCGTCGCCGTTGAAATCCCAGCTCCACGCCGTCACCGCTGTGTCATCGGTGCTGGTGCTGACGAAATCGCAGGGCACGCCGATGGTGCACGATGGGACCGTGAAGTTCGCCACCGGCGCCGCGTTGTCGGGCGGGGAGACGTCGGCGCCATTACCGCACGCCGAGGTCAGCACCAGAGTTCCGGTAACAACGGCCAGAAGACCGATCGATCGCATGGGATCATCCCAGCCAGGAAAAGGCAACGTCCAGGGAGCGACGGGGTGTGATGCGCGTGGGCTCGGAACGCGCCGACGCAGGCGCTAGAGCCGTGCCACTCGCCGGCCGACGTTCGCACACTCTCGGCATCACCAGCAACATTCGAATCTACAAGTACTTACGGGACTGATCCAGAAAGCATCACACCGCTGCGGCTGATCCACAAGTGTGGCGACCAAGAGCCGCCCGGATGGGCTGCATGGCGGCGGAATATAGCCCCCGTCGGGAAGCCGACCGCCAGCTTCCCGACTATGTTCCCACTCCATCCGACACCGACCACGCCGTGCACTTGTGCTGTCCTCGAACCGAAAGCACACAACGATGGATGTGAGAGCTGCCGAGCCAGCCGAGCTCGATCACCTGGCGAAGATCTGGTATGACGGATGGCGGGATGCTCACCTGCGCATTGTGCCCGCCGCACTCGCCCGGATTCGCACGCTGGAGAGTTTCCGGGACCTATTGGAGAAAATGCTCCCGGATGTCAGAGTCGTGGGGCCGTTCCCCACGCCGGTCGGCTTTTGCAGAGTGAAAGGTGACGAGCTCGACCAGCTCTACGTCGCAGCCGCGGCGCGGGGCTCAGGCGTGGCCGCTGCTCTGATGATGGACGCGGAGGCTCGCCTCGCCCAGCACGGAGTCGAGGTCGCCTGGCTTGCGTGTGCCATCGGAAACGTGCGGGCCGCAAGGTTCTACGAGAAGTCTGGTTGGGAGCGAGCCGGGACGGTGCTCTATCAGCCCGATCTGGCGGAAGCAAAGCCGTTCGAGGTCTGGCGGTATGAGAAACGTCTCCTCAAGAACGGGATCTGACGTGAACGGCGCCGAGATCCTTGAGCTCTTTCCCGGTCCTGGTGGAGGACACGATGCGACCATGACACGGCTCCGAAGGAGCAACGTGGTGGCTTCGGTCCGGACAGCCGGCGACCGCCGCCCCGCTTAGACCTTTGCCGTCTGCATCCGCTCCATCATCGCCGCCATCTCCTCCCGATTCGGCCCGTAGATGCTCGGTGGTACCCCGCCGGCCAACCGGCACATCATCGAGAGCTGTCCGCGGTGATGGATCAGATGCATCAGCATCGCGCCCCAGAGGATGGTGCGGATCGGCAGACGCTGATCGACGAACTGGACCTCCCGGTTGAGCTGCGCGTCGGTGAGGTCCGCCAGCCGCGCCACCGCATCGTCATGCACCCGGCGATACCCTGGCGCCAGGAGCTGGACCTCGCGGGGACGCTTGAGGTTGGGCGGCGCCTCCTGGAAGGTGACCGCCCCTTTGGTGATGCCGTAGCTGATGTACCCCTCGATCTCGCTCAGGTGCCATGCCATCTCGCCCAGCGAGCGGCCCTTCGGATCCGGGCGATAGTCGTACTGCGTGGTCGGGAGCGCTTCGAGGACCTTGGTCGTGAGCCCGGCTTCCATATCCCAGACCTGACGAAACCGCTCCAGCTCATTCATGGGCGCCATATGACCTCCAGGTATCGTGCTGTGGTGGCGTGATCGCGAAACACGGCCCTATTGTGCAGCCTCGGTCCGATTGGCGCAACCACATTCTTCCCCTCAGGCCGCGGGCTCCTGCGCCACGACGTTGGCATGGCGCGCGAAGCAGCGCCAGGTACCACTTTCGAGCCGCCACAGATTGGTAAAGCGCCGGTGCGTGATCCTCCCGTCCGGCGGATCGGTCACCCGGTCGCTTCCCATCACCACCACCACGTCGCCATGGCGGGCCATGTGCTCGATCTCGAGCGCCAGCGAGGTGTGCCGGATGCGCCCGGCCTCGAGCAGCGCCAGCGTTCGCCGCTTGTCGTTCACGACGTTGATGGGGGAGTTGACCACGAAATCGTCGGTCCACAGCCGCTCGAGCGTGGCGAGGTCCGCGGCGAGGAACGCGGCGCGATTCTCCTCCTCGTGCGCACGGATGTCCTGATTCCAGCTGCTGCTCATCGAATCTCCTCTGCTGGTCGCATGTGGATGAGGATCAGTCGAGACGACGGAGAACTGCAGGAAGGCGTCCTGCCTAGAGCAACTTCACGATCCAATCCCCGAGCACGTATCCGATTCCCGCGACGCCGACCCCCACCAGGAACATGTCCATCCCGCTCCGGATCACCCCCCGCCCGGTGAAGAAGCTCCGCGCCGCGCCCACCCCGAAGTGCGAGATCATGGCCAGGATGAACGAGGTCCAGATGGCCGCAGGGCTGGTGCTGAAGACCAGCGGCGCCACGGGAATGAAGGCGCCGAACGCGGTCGCGACCCCCGTCACCCAGCCCTCCCGCATCGGCGTGCTCGCCGCCTCGCCGATCTTGAGCTCCTCCCGGACCTGCTCCTCCAGCGCCCGTGCCGGGTCCTTCATGAGCTGGGCCGCCAGCGCCTCCGCCTGCGGCGCCGGGATGCCCTTGGCCTGGTAGAGCAGGCTCATCTCCTCCTGCTCCAGCTCCGGCATGAGGCGGATTTCCTCCCGCTCCATGGCGATCTCGTGCTCGAAGACCTCGCGCTCGCTCTTGGCCGCCAGGTACCCGGAGGACCCCATGGAGAGCGCATCCGCAGCCATCCCCGCGAGCCCGGCCACCACGACCGCGTGAGTGGCCCCCGTCAGATGCCCCTGCGCGCCGATCATCCCCGCCACCAGGCCGAAGTTGGCCGTGAGGCCGTCATTGAACCCATAGACCACGTTCCGGAGAAACCCTCCGGCCCCGGTCTTATGCCACGGCTCCCCATCGCTGCCGCTCATCCGGGCGAGCGTCTCCGCGTGCTCCTTCGACTCCTTGGCTAGCCGGAGCGCCGTCGGCCCGACGGCTCCCTCCGGCGACTCCCGGTAGAGGTTGAGATAGCCCTTCACCTCCCGCCCTTCCTCCTCCAGCAGCATAGGCAGCAGAACGCCGCTGCCGATCCGGTGGGCCAGCCAGGCCCGGACCTTGGCCCCCCGTGAGGGCGGCGGGACCTCGACCGAATGGCCATTCTCCGCCAGGATCTTGCGCCACATCTCCACGTGGCGGTCCTCGACGTGCGCCAACCGCTGGTACAGCTCCGCCTTGGCGGCATCCTTCTCGGCCTGGGCCAGCTCGCGGTAGAGGAACGCCGCGTCGGCCTCGTCTCCCAAGTGGTGCAGCCAGATGTCCTTGTCGGCAGTCGTCGTCATGGCCTGGAGTATAACGGGCCTGCAACGATCCCCGGCACCACCGCATCTTTAAGTAGCCATGACACGGACGCTTCTGATGGATTCGTACCTGCTCGCCAATGCCGATACGGTCGTTGCCCGAGCCCGGGCCGGAGAGGCGGCCGCCCTCGAGGAGCTCTACCGGGCCTTCGAGGTGCCAGTCTACAACCTGGCCCGCCGGATCTGCCGGACCGCCGAAGACGCCGAGGATGTGCTGCAGGAAACCTTTTTCGAGGTGTGCCGGAGCATCGGCAAGTACCGCGAGGAGGGGAGCCTCTGGGGCTGGGTCCGGACCATCGCCGCGAGCAAGGCGCTCATGCGCCTCCGGCGCAACAAGTACCGGGAGACGGACGAGCTGCAGGACGAGGTGATGGGGCATCGCAGGGAAGACGCGCATCTGCGCATGGACCTGGAGGCGGCGCTGGAGCGCCTCTCGGAGACCTCCCGGGCGGTCGTCTGGCTGCACGACGTCGAGGGGTACACCCATGATGAGATCGCGGAGATGATGGGGAAGACTCCGAGCTTCTCCAAGTCCCAGCTGGCCCGGGCCCATATCCGGCTCCGCCGCTGGCTGGGCGAAGAGGAGGTGGGCAGATGACTCATCTGTCGATGGACGCCCTGGTCAGCCTGCGGGAGGCCGGCGTGGAGCCGGGGGACAGCGCGGCGCGCGAGCATCTGCGGGACTGTCCGGCGTGTCAGGCTGAGCTCGAGCGGCTGCACCAGCGGGTCGCGCGGCTCAAGGCGCTCCCGGCTCTCCGCCCCGCGCGAGACCGCTGGCCTCAGGTGGCCGTGCGGGTGACGGCGGAGCGGCGGCAGCGACGGATGCGGATCGCGGCCCTGGTCGGACTGGCCGCGGCCGCGTCGGTCGCGCTCGGCGTATCCCTGGGGACGCCGTCCGGCCAGCCGCACGCCGGCAACCCGGAAATCCTCCAGGCGATGGAGCGCTCCCAGGCGCTGGAGAACGCCCTCAGCCGCTACGATCCTGACGGCCGGGTGCTGGACGGGCGCACCGCCGGGATCGCCGAGGAGCTGGAAGACCGCATCGCCCGGGTGGATCACGAGCTGGAGATGGCGGAGCTGCAGGATCGCCGGCGCAGCGACGATCAACTCCTCGAGCTCTGGAGGGAGCGGGTCGGGCTGATGGACGCCCTGGTGGACGTTCACGTGACTCGCGCCAGCAACGTGGGGCTCTGAGCCCCGAGGAGTCACACATGCGAGCGTATACTCTTGCCGGAGCCGTCCTCACGGGGCTGGCGCTGGCGCTCCCCCCCACCGCCCGGCTGGCGGCCCAGGACACCGAGCGGCCGGCGCCGCCCGACACCTTCGAGGAGCAGGCCGGACCCGGCGGCGACCGCCTCATGCGGATCGTCATGAACCGCCGGGCCCGCCTCGGCATCAAGGTGAACCTGCAGCCCCGGGCCTCCGACTCGCTCGGCGCCTTCGTGGACGCGGTGACCCCCGGCGGCCCCGCGGCCAAGGCGGGTATCCGCTCCGGCGACATCATCACCAAGGTGGACGGCAAGTCGGTGCTGGAAGGCAGCCGCGACCGGGACGAGGATCGGCAGTCACCGGCGGGGCTCCGCTTGATCGAGCTCGCCGCCCGGCTGCAGCCCAAGGATACCGTGGCCATCGAGTTTCTCCGCGGCAAGGATCGCCGGACGGTTTCGGTGGTCACCGAGGACGAGCCCGAGATGGGGTTCCGGACCGAGGCCGGTGGGCGGCCGTTCATGTACCGATTCGACCGGGGGGACGCCGAACCCGGACCGCTCCCGACGAGAGATTTCATCGAGCGGCTGGAGATTCCACCGGGGATAGACCGGCTGTACGGCGGACCCCTGGCCGATCTCGAGCTGGCTCCTCTCAATCCCGACCTGGGCCAGTATTTCGGCACCAGTGATGGGGTGCTGGTGATCCACGCCCCCAAGGACGGGCCCTTGGGGCTCAAAGGCGGAGATGTCGTCCTGGCGGTGGACGGGAGGAAGCCGGTCAGTCCTGGCCACCTCCTCCGGATTCTTCGGAGCTATGACCGGGGGGAAACCTTCAAGCTGGAGATCGTCCGTAACCGGAAGCGGGAAACCCTCAGCGCCCGTCTCGCCGAGCCCGAGCGCTGATGTGCTCCTGCTCACAGAGGTTCGGACCGGACGTTGCTATATGTTCGGCCCACCTTGGAGGGCGATATGAATTTCCTGTGGACCTTGATCATCGGACTGGTTGTCGGCGCGATCGCCAAGCTTCTCATGCCCGGACGGGATCCGGGTGGGTTCATCGTCACGATGCTGCTCGGCGTTGCTGGTGCCCTGCTGGCCGGGTTCTTGGGCCGGGCACTGGGTTGGTACAACAATCCGGGTGCAGGTCCCGGAATCATCGCCTCCATCATCGGCGCGATGCTCCTGTTGCTGCTCTACCGGCTGTTCGTTGGACGCAGAGGCACCACGGTACCATAGCTGGGGCGGGACAGTGGTCAGCACGAAGGGGGAACGGGATCCAGGTCCCGTTCCCCCTTGCCGTTCCGGTGGCCCGACCGTCAGGCGAGGGCGACCTTTACCCGTGCCTCTCTCTGGGGATGCACCTGCCGCGCCAGCTCGGCGAACATCGCCATGTCGAGGCTCTGGGCGCCGTCGCTCATCGCCTGGTCCGGATTGGGGTGCACCTCCACGATTAAGCCGCAGGCACCCGCCGCGAGCGAGCCGAGGCTGAGAGGCGTGACCAGGGAGCGCACGCCGGCCGCGTGACTCGGGTCCACGATGACGGGAAGATGGCTTCGCTCGAGCACCATGGCCACGGCGTTCAGGTCCAGTGTGTGCCGGGTGGCGCGCTCGAACGTCCGGATGCCGCGCTCACAGAGGACGACATTCGGATTCCCCTCGGCGAGCACGTATTCCGCAGCCATCAGCCACTCTTCGATTGTGGCACCGGCTCCCCGCTTGAGCAGGATCGGCTTGCCGCTCCGGCTGGCGGCCCGGAGCAGGCTGAAGTTCTGCATGTTGCGCGCGCCGATCTGCAGCATGTCGGCGAAGTGGCCGACCACCGCGACCTCCTCCCAGCTCAGCACCTCGGTCACCACCGGGAGGCCGGTCTTCTCCCGGGCGTCCGCCAGATATCGGAGCCCCTTCACCCCGAGTCCCTGGAAATCGTAGGGGGAGGTGCGCGGCTTGTAAGCACCGCCCCGGAGCATGTCGCCGCCGGCCTGGGCCACCGCCGCGGCCGTCTCCAGGATCATCGACTCGCTCTCCACCGAGCACGGACCGGCAATGAGCACTCGCTCGTCCCCGCCGAACGTGAGGCGGCCGACCTGGATCCGGCTGCCCTCGGGATTGCGGCGCCTGTCGATCAGGGGAATGTCCGGCTTCCTGGTGTGATGGGCCGGTGTGGGGGGAGGAGCGGAGAGCCGCGACCCTTCCACCCAGGCCTCATAGCTTCCCAGCACCACGACCCGTGCGGCCAGCGCTTCGACCTCCTCCAGCGCTTCAGCCACCCTGGGGTCGGCGGTGGCACCGTCGATATCGACGTAGAACCGGTAGGTCCACGGCGCCGAGCGCTCGGGCCGGGACTGGAGCGCCATCAGATTCACTCCCCGGACGCCGAACGCCTGGAGGGTGAGCGCCAGCATGCCGGGCCGGTGGTCGATCAGCACGATGAGTGACGTCTTGTACCGCCTGGTGCCCTCGGCACCCGGGGGGAGTGCCGAGGCGTCCGACCGGGAGAAGGCGAGGAAACGAGTCTGGTTGGTGGGGTCGTCCTCGATCCGCTCCGCCAAGGGGACCAGACCGTGCGCATCCGCGGCATGGCGTGCGGCCACGGCCGCCCAGGTCGGGTCTTTCTGTTCCGCCACCATCTCGGCGCTTCCGGCGGTATCCCAGGCGCTCACCAGCTCGACGTCGGGCAGGTGCTCCGAGAGCCAGAGACGGCATTGGCCAAGAGCCACGGGGTGGGAGAGGACCCGTCGGATGCCGGACAGCGCCGCACCCGGCATGCCCATGAGTGTGTGATGGACCGGGTAGAGGATCTCATGGCTGAGCCGGAGAGTGCCGTCGCCGAAGGCCTCCTCCAGCTGGTCATACGTGGTGGTGACCGAGCCGATGAGTGAGTTCTCGATCGGTAGACACCCGGCATCCGCCTGATGCGAGCGCACCGCGTCCACCACGTCCTTTGCCTCCCTGCACGGGATGGTGATCAGCCCCGGCCATCGCCGGCGGGCCGCAGCTTCGCTGAAGGAACCGTGGGTGCCCTGAATCGCAACGCGCATAGCATGCTCCGGGAGTGGAAAAAACAAGACGCCCCGCCGGACCGGTCCGGCGGGGCGTCGATTGGGTCCAGTTCGGCCAGCGCTACGACACGCTACCGACACCGGACGGGCATCGCGCCGCGCCGGGGTTGGTAAAGTAGCCGAAGAACCACGAGCTATGATTGGCAACCATAGAGCCAACCTACCGGCCGGGAAGCGGGTTTGTCAACCCGGTGTATCTTGCGCGCGTGCCTTTCCGTCGTTTGCTCCGTCAGGCTCTGGGTCTGATGCTCGCCGGGCTGGCGCTCCCCGGCGCGGGTCGAGCGCAGGGGCTTCCGTCCTACGCGCCCATCAATCCGGTCGCGACCTCGCGGAGCGGCCTGTATTTCCAGCCGTATCAGGAGCCGCACGCCGGCCGCTGGACGGCCACCGTTGCCCTGGACTACGCCAGCACCATCGAGTACAACGAGCTCCCGGCGGCGAGCTACATCCTGGATTCTGAGGTTCTCCGGCTCCGGCTGCGTGCGGCCCGGGATCTGGACCGCCGCGCCTTTCTTCTGCTCGAGACCGACCTGGGCGGCGCCTACGATGGCTTTCTCGATGGCTTCCTCCACTGGTATCACGGCCTGCTGGGAATCGACATTCCGGAGCGCGAGAGGCGGCCCCCTAACGCCTTCCTCTACGAGATCGCGCTTCCGGGAAGGGATACCATCCAGCGGCGGTCCAGCTCGCTCTTTCTTGGCGACCTGCGGGCGGGCCTTGGCATCCGGCTGAGCCCCAAGCTGCAGACGGTCGTGTCCGTCACCCTGCCGACTACGACTGGACCGACGGGCTATGGTCGCGGGACGCTCTCCGCCAGCCTGCTCAACTCGCTCCGGCTGGTGCTCGATTCGCGGGTGGTTTACGAGGGCAGTTTAGGCGTCGGCTATACCCCGTCACACGGCGAGCTCGCCTCGGTAGAGCGCACCGTGTTCCTCGCCGCCAGCTCGGGCCTCAGATATCGTTTCTGGGGACGGCAGTCGCTCTACGCCAACCTCTTCTTTCACAGCCCATACTACCACCGAACGACACTCCCAGGCCTGGACCGGCGGGTGCTCGACCTCGATTTCGGCTGGCTGCTTGCGACCCGGCGCGGACCCGAATGGCGGATTGGCATGACGGAAGACCCGGAGCCGGGAGGCCCCGCGGTGGATCTGACTTTCCGGCTGGGAGTGGGGTTCTAGCGTCGTCGGTCATCCCGAGGAGAAGATCCCTCGCTCGGCCCACTACCCCCCGCCGAACCCCCTACTTCTCCTTCGGAGAACAAGAATTGCTCCATGTTACGGAAGAGGAAGTCTTTGCTCTTCGGATCCCGCAGGTTAAGTCCGTAGTGGTTGATCAGCTGCTGTTGCATTTTGAGCCATTCGCCCCAGCAATTGCCACAGATCTCCGCAAACGCCCGCTTCCCGATCTCGTTGGGAAAGGGTTGAAATGCCATACCGTTACGGTCCTGCCCACAGCGAGTGCAATGCACGGTTGTCATGCCGGGAAAATAGACGGCTCCCGGAATGTGATCCAGTCTACGGGCTCCACTACCTCGACCAGTTACCTTGCATCAAGGGGTGAGTTGGCGCCGTTGCGACTCCGCTCTCCTGACCAGTCGGGCGCCGCTCGCCGTACCGAGACCGACGCCCAGGCCGAATACTACGACGGGCACGATGCTCAGGACCGGGAGCAGTGCCAGCGGCCACACCAGGAGGCCTGCAACCAGGCCGGCAAAGAGGGGAGCGAACGGGGACTGAACTGCATCCACGAAACGGAGCCGGCGCCGGACGAAATCACGAGCCAGCAGATAGCCGCCGAGGCCGGTGACGAGGGTGACGATGATCGGGAGCATGGCAAACCCCGGATTGAAGGAAATTGAGGCCACGTTACACTACGAAACGCGCGAGTCAATGTTTCAGGCCGAGCCCGCCCGCAGGCGGACCATATACGACCGAGGGACGTATCGCAGGTGGTGATGATCGTGTCCTTGCCCGGAAACTCTCAGGGGAGGAAACCACCGATGCCTAGACATCCGACAGTGCAGGTGCCCAACATCGGCCCGATGGATCATGCCTGGGACCTGCTCGGGGAGTGGCAAGCGGAGTTGGAGGTACCGGAGGGGGAAGCGCCGGTTCATGGAAAGGTGATGTTCCGCTCGTGGACTGACGCGGAGCTGCAGCTCGATCCGATCGAGGCGGCGATCGCAGGCATTCCCTCCAGCGTGCCGCTGGAGCGCGCGAGCGAGATCCATCTGACGGACGCGGGTGGCGGAGCGCTCCAGTGGGTGCTGCATGCGCCATCGACCAACTGGTCGCTGCAGGCCACCATGTGGCCGGGCTCGCTGCATCTCTTCGTGCACGATGCCGACGACGACGAGGAGCAGCTCTATCGGGCGCGCGCCACCCGCGCACAGGAGTACTATCTGCGGAAATATCCGCTCGATTCGAAGTGAGCTGACCGAATACTATCTATGGAGGTTCGTACACTGGAGCTGCCGCTCAAGGGGTTCGGTGCATCCCCGACAGCGGCCAAGGTGGAGCTGGTGGTCCTGACGCCGGCGGAGCGCCTCAAGCGGGCCGCGGTCCTGCTCGGGGTCTTCCTGCTAGTGGCTTTGGTGGCCCTGCCGGTCCCAATCGTCCATCTCTTTCTGGTCCCGGGCGCGCTCCTGCTCGGGCTCATGCTCTCGGCCCGCCGGCTTGGTCAGGTGAAGATTTTCCGCAGGGTCGAGGGGCGCTGCCCGTTCTGCGGAACGCAGCAGAGCTTCTCGGTGATGGGGCCGTTCAGGCTTCCCAAGCAGGTGCATTGCGTGCAATGCCATCGCGCCCTCGCGATCGAGGGCGAGGCGGAATAACCGTCCGCTGTTCACCACCTGACCACCGCGCTGCCCCACAGGAATCCCGATCCGAACGCGGTGAGCGCCACCAGATCTCCCGCCACGATGCGCCCCGAGCGCACGCACTCGTCCAGCGCGATCGGAATCGTCGCCGCCGTGGTGTTCCCGAAGTGCGTGATGTTGTTGTAGACCTGGTCGTCGCGCAGTCCGAGGGACTTCTGGATCATCTCAGCGATGCGGAGGTTGGCCTGGTGCGCCACCAGCACCTTGAGATCGGCGATGCTGTGGCCGGTAGCCGCCAGCGCGGCCCGGACCGACTCCGGCATCCGGATCACCGCATGACGGAACACCTCCTTCCCATCCATCTCGAGAAAGTGGCGTCCGGCCTCGATTTGCTCGTGGGAGACTCGCGGGTGATACATCGATCCCGGCGCGTCGACCCAGAGCTTCTCCGCGTGGGCCCCGTCGCCGTGCAGGTCGAAGCCGAGGATGCCCCGCTGGTCCTGACTCGGGCCGAGCACGGCCGCGCCGGCGCCGTCGGCGAAGATCACGGCGGTGTTCCGGCCCCGGGTGCTCACGTCGAGGCCGGTCGACTGGATCTCCGAGCCGACCACGAGCACCCGGCGGAACTGGCCGCAGCGGATGAAGGCATCCGCCACCGAGAGCGCGTACACGAAGCCGCTGCACTGATTCCGGATGTCGATCGAGGGGATCGCCCCCACTCCCAGCAGCCGCTGCAGGAAGACGCCGTTGCCCGGTGCAAAGTGGTCGGGCGAGGCGGTCGCATAGATGATGGCATCGAGCTCTCCAGCGGCAACGCCCGCCGTCTCGAGCGCGTTGAGCGTGGCTCTGAGCCCGAGCTCCGCGCCGGTCTCGCCTTCTCTCACCCAGCGGCGCTCCTGGATGCCGGTCCGGGTCCGGATCCATTCGTCGCTGGTTTCCATCGACTGAGAGAGCTCGTCGTTGGAAACGACTCGGTCGGGGACCGCCATTCCGGTTCCCAGAAATCGGCTGCGGGGTGTGGGATCAGAGTGCATGGACATAGTCATGGGGTTTCATGGCCCTCATGCCGAGCGCCGGACTCCGCTCCTCGGGACGAGCGCCCCTGCTGGTGTGCCAGCGCCGCATCGCCTACGCCCGCCGCCACCGCCGGATCACCCAGCCGATCCAGATCCAGATCAGCCAGCTCACCGTGAGCGGCCAGCTCATGCCGCGCCAGGTCTCCCAGAGCACGCCTGCGGGGGTGAGCCACAGGGGCCAGCCGCTGTCCGCCCGGAGGCGATGGCGTTCGATGATACGCACCGCCGGGAACCCGCGCCGGAGCTCACCCAGGATGCTGGGACAGAGGCCAGCCGGCGACGCCCGCCATCCCGGGGCGTGCACCAGGTTCCACACCATGCTGGTGGCACCCCAGCCATGGTTGTCGCTCACGCCCACGACGAACCGGTTGGTTCGCCGGGCGAGCGCGATCACCGAGTCCCGTTGTGCCTGGGTGATCTCGTTGGCCTTGGGCGCGGCGTTCACGATCTCGAACCCGTCCAGTCCCGCCCCCACCAGCCGATCGAGCGCGCTCCACAGGTGCTGCTGGTATTCCGGCAGCGACGCCAGTGAGAGCGCGCCGTAGACCGAGTCGCTGCTCCGGAGCAGGGTCAGCAGCCCGTCCATCGAGGCGCTGTACCGCCGCTGGTCCACCGGGAAGGAGTCACCCAGCAGGACGATGTGGGCATTCCAGGCGCTCACCTCGATGCCCGGGCAGCGGACCGGCGGTCCCGCATGCGGTCGGAGACCCTGGGTGGTGTTGTGATCGGTAATGAAAACGGCATCGAAGCCGGCGCGCCGGTGCCAGCGGAGGTTGGCCTCGCTGTCGTACCCTCGCATGAGGGTATGGCGGACGTCGTGGGACACGTTGGTGTGGCTGTGGAAGTCGACGGCCGCGTCGCCCGGATCGATTCCTGCGAGCGCGAGCATCGGCCGGTGCCACAGCAGTCCCACCAGGATGAACAGCAGCAGCCCCAGAAGAGCGCCCCCCAGCAGGCGCAATTCACCCCGGAGCCTGGAGCGGGGCAGGGGCGCGTCGCTCCAGGCGAACTGCCACCAGAGCGCCCGACCTCCTCGCCAGAGCAGGTACCCGACCAGGAGTCCGATCAGAAACCCACGCAGCCGGACCATGCTCAACATCGACACGCCATCCCACAGGCTGAACAGCGGAGCCAACAGCGCATACAGCCAGGGCGTGGCGAGATGCAGGCCGGCGGGCAGGGAAGCCCCCAACGGATCGCTCAGCGTAGGCGCCGCGGCCAGCCGTGCGGCGAGCACGCCGGTGGTCATCACGATCCGGCCGGCCAGACCGGAGCGCGACGAAGGCGGGGTGGAGCGTCGATGGGCTGGAATGCTGAAGAATATATCCCGAGATTCGGGGCTGTCGACACAGAAGCGAGGGGGAGCAATGGGCGAGCCTGACGACGTGGTGGACACCGAGGCGACAGTCCGCTGTCCCTACTGCGGCGAGCTGAATCAGATCGCCCTGGACCCGGGAAGTGGATCCACCCAGCAGTACATCGAGGACTGCCAGGTGTGTTGCCGCCCCTGGCGCGTTTTCGTCAATTACCTGGCGGACGGATCAGCGGAGGTGGCGCTGGAGCCCGAATCGGCTGAATGAGCCTTGGAGGTCAGATCCCACCGAACCACGGATACCCCTGATCCTCCCAGTACCCGCCCGCCCGTTCGCTGGTGAAGGTCATGCCCGTCAGATACTTGGTGAGCTTGTATCCCAGCTTGATCGGAGAGTACAACCGGAGCGGAGCGCCGTGGCGCATCTCCAGCGGCCGGTCGTTGTACGCGTAGGCCAGAATCGTTTGCGGGTGCATCGCGCTGGCAAGGTCCCAGCCGTTGTAGTACTTGCTGTCGAACGAGTCGAACCGGAGATAGCGAGCCGCCGGCGTCGGCTGCACCATGCTCACCACCGCCGAGACCGGCACGCCCGTCCAGGTGCCAATGGCCGTCCAGCCCTCCACGCAATGGTGCTTCACGGTGTAGGTGACGCGCGGAAGCTGCTGGAGCATGGCAGCGGAGAGCTGCACCGGCTGCTTCACCAGGCCGCCCACTTCCAGCGCCCACCTGTCGGGATCCGGCAGCGCGGGGAACGCGCCGGTTCGATTGTGGGTGATCGAGTAGGCCGGAAAGTCCGCGGGTGACGTCCGCGCCGCCACGGGATATTGTCTGGCCAGCCTGGTGCGAGAGAGAAAGATCTTCTCACTGACCCAATCGTTCAGCCGTCCGAACGCGCGGAGCCGTGGCTCGAGCGGCCCGCCGTCCCACCCGCAGGCCGCAAGCAGCGAGACCGGCCCGGCCACCACTCCCAGCCGCATGAAGTCGCGGCGGCTCAACCCCCGTCTATCGTCAGTCATGACTGGGAAACCTCCCCCGGTACCAGCCGGTGATCATCGCCCGCAGCGACGCGGGGTCCACCAGGAAGACCAGCGCCACGTGCAGGAGCGTGAATCCGATGAACAGCCAGACCGCCACGAAGTGCCAGTAGCGCGCCAGTTCGTAGCCGCCGAACAGCCCGGTCAGCCAGGCGAGCTGGACCGG
This sequence comes from Gemmatimonadales bacterium, assembly GCA_036265815.1. NCBI lineage: Bacteria > Pseudomonadati > Gemmatimonadota > Gemmatimonadia > Gemmatimonadales > Gemmatimonadales bacterium. Next base: position 122,089 of record DATAOI010000027.1, on the reverse strand, counting down.
CTTGTAGATCGCGAAGCCGCTCAAGGCCGAGATGACGCCCAGCACGATGATGAAGCTGTACGCCGCCTTCTGCAGCGCGTTGTGCTTGCCCTGGGCCGGATGCTCCTGACGCAGCCTCAAATAGTAGAGCTGCATCTGGATCGCGGGCCCGACGTCACGGGGACGGAACGCCAGGGCACGCCACTCCCCGGTCACCAGCAGGAAGCCGAGATAGAGGAGGCCCGTCAGCACGAACGGCCAGGCGAGGGCGAAGTGCCAATTGAGGCCGCCGGCGAGCCAGCCACCCAGCCGGGCCCACGCGGGGATCGACGAGCCGTCCAGGGGATTCGGCACTGGCAGGGGTACGCCGCGCAGACCGAAATGGCGATACGCCATGTAGATCTGCAGCCCGCTGGCGATCATGCCGAACAGAACGACGGCATTGAGCCAGTGGGCCAATCGGACGATGCCGTGGTGCCGCTTCACGAGAATTGACGCGGGATCCATCGACCGGCTCCGGGAAAGTAAAGTGCGAAAGTGCGGGGGACTGGACGGTAGGTTGAAACGCCGCGGAACGGAAGATGGTTCCGACGCCCTCAATGTCCCAGTACTTGCGCCGCCGCGCGCCGACCGCTGGCGAGTGCGCCATGTACCGTGGCGTTCCGCCCTTTCTCGGCGGTGGCCTCGCCCGCGAGGAAGAGGGTGTCGGAGATAGGCGTGGCCAGCAGCCGGCGCGCCGGACGCGCACCGACGCCGCCATAGCTGTAGGCTCCCAGCGCGAGGGGATCGCTCACCCAGTCGTGGGCATACGACTGCACCAGCCGATCCCGCACCAGTTTCGGCCGCTGCCCGAAAATCGCAGCCGCCGACTTCACCGCCCTGCTCAGGAGCTCCCCCGGCGTGAGGCCGGCCAGGACCGCGGCGCGGGGTCCGCCGGTCCACCCGGTCAGGATTGGCAGCTCCTTCGGCAGCGAGGTCCACCAGACCGGGAACGCCTCTTCGCCACCGTGGACGAAGCCCGGCAGGGAGTCGTCCGGCCTGGCCCACCAGATCTCATCGAAATGCAGCACGATCCGCTGCGCGGCTCCCATGTGGAGCGCTCCGAAGGCGCCCTGCCAGCCCGGGGGCTCCGGGTCGATCCGAACGGCGCCGCGGGTTCCCTGGGTCGCCTTGAGCACGCCGAGGGGGAGCGTGATGATCGCCTTCGACCCGGTGATCTCGGACGGTCTGCCGGCCCAATCCCGGGCGGACACCCGGACCCGTCCGGGACGCCAGGCGATCTCGGTTATCGTGGTCTCCAGCCGGAGCTCGACCAACTGGGTGGGGAGCCGTGCCCGGAGCCAGTCGGCCAGGCGGCTGTAGCCCTCTCGGACCCGGAAGCTTTGTTCTCCGTCCTCCGCTTCCGCAGCCTCCGCCTCGGCGAGTGCGTGGCTGCCGATCTTGTCGAGTGCGGCGGCGTGAAAGCTCTCGATGTACTCCACGGCCGTCTTCACGTCGTCCGACAGCTCGACGGCGCGTTGACGCAGCAGCTCGGCAACCGGCCGGTCGGGCTCCTCTTCCGGTTCCGGGCCAAGCAGCCCCTGGACCTGCTCCCGGATATCGGGCAGGGGGCGTTCCATCCCACCCTGCTCTTGCTCGTGCCACTCCGGCACGCGATCCAGGGCGAGACCGGCGGTGCCGATCAGGGCCCGTAGCTCGGGCGGCCGGCCGTGGACGAACTCCGCGCCCAGCTCGATGGGATGCTGCAGGGCCGGAGAGTGAACCGTGTGAACCCGTCCGCCTACCCGGTCGCGTCCTTCGAGGATGAGGACCTTGCAGCCGGCGGCGGCAAGCCGCTCCGCAGCCGCGAGTCCCGCGATCCCGGCCCCCAGGACGACGATGTCGTCGGTCGACCCGCCGGTTGCCGGGCTATTCGTAGCGGAGTGCCGTGATGGGGTCCAGCTTGGCGGCGCGCCGGGCGGGCCAGATCCCGAAGAAGAGACCCACCAGGGCGCTGAATCCGAAGGCGATGACCACCGCGCTGCCTGAGATCAGTGTGTTCCACTTCATCACCCGGGCGAGCACCACGGTGGTTCCCGCGCCCAGCAGCACCCCGATGAGGCCGCCGAGCACGCAGAGGGTGAGCGCCTCGATGAGAAACTGGAGCAGGATGTTGTTCCGGGTGGCGCCGAGCGCCTTGCGCACCCCGATCTCCCGGGTGCGCTCGGTCACCGAGACCAGCATGATGTTCATGATCCCGATCCCACCGACGATCAGGCTCACCGCCGCGATGCTCGCCAGGAGGGTGGTGAACACCTGGGTTGCCTGCTGCTGAGTCTGCAGCACGTCCTGCTGGTTGCGGATGGTGAAGTCGTTCTCGCCACCGGGACGGATGTGATGTTCCCGCCGCAGCACCCGCTCCAGGTCGACCATGCCCTGCTCGATAGGGACGCCGTCCTTCACCTGGACTCCTATGGAGCGGAGCCGTTTGGTGCCGAAGACCCGGTACTGGGCGGTCTGCAGTGGAATCAGGATCTGCTCGTCGGGATTGGTGAAGCCGCCGGCCGCACCCTTGGAGCTCAGCACCCCGATGATCTCGAAGGGAATGCCCCGGATCAGGATAGTCTGGTGGATCATCGCCGTCGGATTGCCGCCGAGCATCTCCGGCACCGAGGAGCCCAGCACCGCGTAGCGTTGCCGGCTGGCATCGTCTCCGGCGGTGAACATCCGTCCGTAGGGGACGGTGTAGTTGCGGACCTGGATGTAGTTCGGAGTCGTCCCGGTGACCTGGAGATTGCGGTTCTGGTTGCCGTAGACCACCTGAAGGGCCTGCTGCATCTCCGGTTCCACCGCCGCCAGCAGGGTGGCGTCTTGCAGCAGGGCCTGGTAGTCGTCGGTGCTCAGGATGGTGCGGTCGGTCATCATGATCGCGCCGCTCCGGCCCTGACCGGCGAAGACGGTGAGTACGTTGGCCCCGAGCGCGGCGATCCGCTCTTCCACCGCCTTCTGTGCCCCGGTCCCCAGGGCGACCATAGTGATCACCGCGCCGACACCGATGATCATGCCGAGCATGGTGAGGATCGATCGGAGCGCATTGGCCCGGATCGACTGAAACGCGACCGCGAGGGTCTCGCCGAAGAGCATGCTTACCGCGGCGCTGGAGCGGTTGTCTGGGAGCCGCCGCCTGCCGGTGCGGAGGTCTGCTGCCGCATGCCCGGCACACCGCCACCACCGGTGACCTGGTTGAAGCGTTGCTTCATATCCTGCTGCGACTGGACCAGGCTGGCGCTCGGCAGCACGTACACCGAGTCACCGCGGCTGAGGCCCTGGGTCACCTCGCTGTAGTCGAGATCGGTGAGGCCGGTGCGGATCCAGACCGGCTTCGGCTGTCCGTTGCGCCTCACGAACACGACGTAGCGCCCGCCGGTGCCAGTGCCGTAGCTGCCCTGCCGCTGTCGTCCGCCAGCCCGATCCTGGCGCCATGCCGCGCCCATCCGTTCCCGGCCGGAATCGGAACGAGCGGCCAGCGCCGGCCGGGCGCCGGTTGAGTCGCCGCGCGCCAGCAGGGAGTCGCGCCGCGGCCCGCCATCGGTGGTCCGGGCACCGGCCCCGTTTCCGGAGCCAGGGGCGGTGGCTGCCAACTCCTGTTGCACCGTCTGGGGCGAGAGTCCCAGGACCTGCGCCGCCGATCCGACGTCGCGCTGGGTGCGAAGCGCGGCGTTGGGCACGGCCAGCACGCTGTCCCTGCGACCGACGTGGATCTCGACCTCCGTATTCATGCCGGGCCGGAGCAGCCCCTCCCGATTGTTGATCCGGATCAGGACCGGAAACACGGTGACGTTCTGCTCCGTCTGAGCCTGTGGCTCGATCTTGAGCACGGTGCCGTCGAACGGGCGGTTGGGATAAGCATCCACCGTCACGGTGGCGGCCTGGCCCACCTGGATCTTTCCGATGTCGGTCTCGTCCACCAGGGTCCGGACCTGGACCAGGTTGAGGTCCGCCATCTTGAGCAGGGTGGTGCCGCCGCTGACATTGGTGACGGCGGAGGCGATCACCTGCCCGCGCTCCACATCCTTCTCGATGATCGTCCCGGTGATGGCCGCGCGGACGTCGGTGTCCTCGAGCTGGATTTTCGCGTTGTCCACCGCCACCTGCGCGCGCACCACCTCGGACTTGGCGTTGGCGTAATCCAGCTGGGCCTGCTCCTGCTCCTGCTGGGTGATCGACTGCGACTTGAACAGCTCGTCCGACCGGCGCTTCTGGCTGGTGGCGTTCTCCAGCTTGGCCTTGGCCACGTCGAGGTCCGCCTGCGCCTGCGCCAGCGCGTTCCGGGCGTTGCGAGGGTCGATCCTGACCAGCGGCGCACCCCGCTTCACGATCTGCCCCGTCTCGGCCAGGAGCGCGAGAATCTCCCCTGAGGCTTTGGACTTCACCTCGACGGTCGTGTCCGGCTGAATGGTGCCCGCGGCCTGGGCGGAGACCACGATGTCGCGCGGCTCGACCGCCACGGCCAGGTACGGCGAGGGCGGAGCCGCCTTCCGGCAGCCCGCGGAGGCTGCCGCCAGCACCACGGCGGCCGCGATCGCTCTCGATCTCATCTGGCCTCCGCCGGGAAGTCCCGCTCCACGTGACCGTCCTTGAGGTGCACCTGCCGACGTGCGTGCGCGGCGATGTCCAGCTCGTGCGTCACCAGCAGGATCGTCTGGCCTTCCCGGAACAGACCCTCGAACAATCCCATGATCTCCTCACTGGTGCCGCTGTCGAGGTTCCCGGTGGGCTCATCCGCGAGGAGAATGCTGGGCTTGTTGACCAGTGCGCGAGCGATGGCGACCCGTTGCCGCTGCCCGCCCGAGAGCTCGTTGGGCCGGTGCTGCATCCGGTCCGCCAGCCCGACCCTGGTGAGCGCCTCCGAGGCCAGCTCCCGCCGTTCCCGGCTGCCCAGTCCGGCGTACACCAGGGGGAGCTCGACATTGTGCAGCGCGGACGCCCGGGGCAGCAGGTTGAACGTCTGGAAGACGAAGCCGATCTCCCGATTCCGGATTCGCGCCAGCTCGTCGTCCTCCAGCTCGGAGACCCGGTGGCCGTTGAGCCAGTACTCGCCGGCGGTAGGGCTGTCGAGACAGCCGATGAGATTCATCAGGGTCGACTTCCCCGACCCCGACGGACCCATGATGGCCACGAACTCGTTCTGCCGGATGGTGAGGTCCACGCCCCGGAGCGCGCGCACCACCTCGCCGCCGATATCGTAGTCCCGCTGCAGATTGCGGGTCACGATCACCGCGTCACGCGGGACGTCGGTGGGCAGCATCGCCATCCGCTCGGCGGTGTCGGTCAGAGCACCGGTCACAGGGTCCGTCCGATCAGCGCTTCCAGCTGCGCCTTGGAGCGAAGGTAGTCGAACCGCGCATTCACCACGTCGACCTCCGCCTGGTTGAGGGCTTCCTGCGAGGTGAGCACATCCACGATGGTCGACGCTCCCACCCGGTAGCGCTCCTGCTGCACCCGCAGATCTTCGGTGGCCGCAGCCACGCTGGTCTGGGTGATCTCGATCTTGCTCCGTGCCGCGTCCAGCTCGGCCAGGCGGGCGGTCAGCTCGGCCTCGACCGCCCGGCGCTCGTCGGCCGCCGTGGCCTCGGCCACCTCCAGACTCGCCTCGCGCTGGGCGATGGTCAGCTCGCGGTCGAAGCGGTCGAACAGCCGCCAGCTCAGCGCCAGACTGATCTGTCGCTGGTTGAGCAAGGTATAGTCGTTGGCCCGGTTCCCGTTCCATCCGGTGTTGGCCGCCAGCGTCAGGCTGGGCCAGTAGGCCGACCGGGAGGCGCTGAGATTGGCCCGCGCCACCCCCGCGCCGGCCAGCGCGCTCTGCACCCGGGGCGACTTCGAGTCTGCCTCCACCCGGATCTCCTGCGTGTCGACGGCGGGCAGGACCCGGTAGAACGCAGAGTCGTCGGCCGCGCGGATTCGGCCGACCTGCCCGATGAGACGTGCCAGGTTGGCCTCGGCGGTGGCCAGGTCGATCTGGGACTGGATCAGGTTGAGCCGCGAGGTGCCCAGGTTCACCAGCGAACGGAGCGAGTCGGACCGGGTGGCCGATCCGGCATGCAGCTTGGCGACCGAGACCTTGAGCTGCTCCTCCGCTCGCCGCACGCTCGCCTCGCGTACGCCCACCAGTTGGGCCCCGGCCAGCGCGTCCAGGAACTGGTTAGTGGTGGTCAACGCCTGCTGAAACCGGGCATCCACCAGAGAGACGTCCGCCTGGGTCTGGCCGGCCCGGGCCGCGCGCATTTCCGCCCCGCGCCGGAAGCCGGTGAAGAGGTCCAGGCTGGCCGACAACGAGGTGTTGATGCTTCGGTTGGTGCTGTTCCCGCTGGTGAGCAATCCGGTGATCGGGTCGATGCGGGAGGCGCCTTCCGAGAAGAAGTCGCTCGCCGACGAGCTGGCGGTCAGAGAAGGGAGAAAGGCGCCCCAGGCGTTCCGTCGCTCCGCCCCGGCGGTTCGCACGTCGGCCTGGGCCTGGACAATGTCCGGCTGGACCCGTTCGGCCAGACGGATCGCTTCTGCGAGCGTGACCTCCCGCTGCTGGGATACCAGCCGGGAGGCGGACACGACGGAGAGGGCCAACGGGAGGACGAAGGAAGCTCTCATGCCAAGGTGCAATCTCCTGGGGTCCCGGAAGATAGCCCAGAAATCATTGAACCACAGGATTCGTGTCCGGCTGGGACCGTCGCGGCGGACGGGGGCCGGAGAACGGTGTCGGGACCCCGACCAGTCACGGGGGGCGCCTGGCCACTGCGCTGGGGTGCCGCCCCGAACACCGTGGGCTCCTGCACTCGACCATGGCTACAGCGAGGGGGCCGGCAATGTTTGTATAGGCGCGGGTGGGCAGGGGGCGGGGGCCAACGAAATCGGGAGGTGTCCTGTATACTGACACGAATCCATCGGCGGCGGCACCGGGGCCGGCCGACCGTGGCAACCCCAGTCATGACAGTGAGGGAAGGGTACGCACGATTCCACACTCGCTCTGGAGCCGACTCTTAGCTCTGGCCCGGCCGCCAGCCGCCTCCCGGCAGGGGCTCCGGGTCTCCGGCTCGTGGTGAGCGCAGGCGAGGCGGCAACCATTCCCGCGCCGTCCCCTCCACCCCCGCCCGACGCGGAAGAGACTGCTGCACTGGTCCGGGTCCAGTCGGGTGAGACCGAGCCGTTCGATCTGCTGGTCCGGCGCTACATGCGGTCCGCGTTCACCATCGCGTTTCGTATCGTGGGCCACAGGGAGGATGCCGAGGACGTCGTGCAGGAGGCCTTTCTCGCCGCGCTCGCAAACATCCACACGTTCGATACCTCCCGACGGTTCGGACCGTGGCTCTACCGGATCGTGGTGACACGAGGGCTCAACCTCCGGAAATCGCGCGCCCGGCGGCGGACCGAGTCGCTGGAGATCGCGCCCCTGGCCAGCGGCACTCCCAGCCCGGCGCTGGAGGCCGAGCGATCCGGCCTGCGGGCGGAAGTGGCGGCGGCGCTCGCGCGCTTGCCCGAGCGCCAGCGCATGGTGGTTCAGTTCTTCGAGCTGGACGGCTTCTCCGGCGCGGAGATCGCCGACATGCTCGGCATCTCGCCCGGAACCGTCCGCTGGTACCTCCACCAGGCACGCCAGGCGCTTCGCGGCATGCTCGCCCACCTGCAGGAGACGCCAGGATGAACGATCCCTCGCGCTGGTCATTCGATCAGGACCCACCCCGTGATGCCGCACTCGAGCGGTTACTGCGCGCGGCGGACCGTCCCGCGCCGGGCGCGGACGTGGATTGGGAGCGGATGCATGCTGCAATCCTCCGCGGCGTTCACGGCGCAGCCGCGCCCCGGGAATGGTGGGATGTGGTGGTACAGTGGCGCCGGGCGGCCGTCGCCGCCGGGGTGGCGGCGCTCGCCGCCGGAGCGCTGCTTTGGCGGGCCGAAGCGGCTGGATCGGATCTCGCGCTCGCCGATGCCGCACCCGAGTCGGTGGCCCTCGCCCAGGTGGTCGCTGCGTATCCGGACGATGCCGTCCTGACATCGCTGGTGCAGGGCGACGGCAATGACGAGTTCACCTCGTGGGGAGTCCAATGAGCGAGCCTCGAAAATCCCGGCTGATCGCTGGCATCGTCATCGTGCTAGTATTTTTCGCCGGAGTCGTCGCCGGCTTCTTCCTGCATCACGGGTGGCTCTGGCGGCACGGGCCCCCTGGGTTCGCGGTGGGTGGTCCCCCGGCGCCGCCGCCGGGCGTGAAAGACTGGATGCTCAAGCGGCTCGACCGCGAGCTCAAGTTGACACCGGAACAGCACGTGCGGATCGACAGCGTCCTCACCCGGCGCGAGGCCGACATCCGGTCGCTCATGAGCCAGACGCGCCCGCGCTTCGATTCGATCGCGGCCCGGACCCGCAGTGAGATCCAGGTGGTGCTCACCCCGTCGCAGCAGGAGGAGTTCGCCAAGATCACCCGGCGATTCGAGAGCCGGCGGGGGCACCTGCAAGGCCGGTGAGGACCCTTTGGGCCGCGATTGCGGTCCGGGGAGGGGCGGCTAGCGGTCCGCCCGCCGGCGGAATGCCTCGCGCGAGGCGCCCAGGGCCAGCCAGCCGCAGAGCACACCGAAGACGTACGCCGTAATCGTGGGTAACGCGAAGAACAACACGCCGAGCGAGACGAACAGGACGGTCAGTGGCAGGAAGACAGACCGGCGGGCGTTCCCGATGAGCGTTCGCACGGTCAAGGCGGCGTGCCGCCGTCGCTCACGCGTGCTCCGTCGGTAGCTGGACGGCAGCACCTCCGGGTCTTCCCTGCGGAGCACGGTAGGCAGCGCCGAGCTGATGCGGCTCGGACCCCGGACCGGCCGGCGGGTGACCTCCCGGCTTCTGGCGATATCCAGTCGGAACTGGCGCTCCATGGCGTCGGCCAGCTCGGGGTGCTCGATGAGCACATCCAGCTCCCAGTTGCCCAGCAGGCTCGACGGATTCAGGTTGCTCGAGCCGATCCGGCTCCATCGGCCATCGGCGACGATGGCCTTGGCGTGCAGCATCGGGCCGTCCCACTCGTAGATCCGGACCCCGTTCCGCAACAGGTCCCGGTATCCGATCCGGGAAAGATTCCGGATGAACGGCAGGTCGCTGGAGCCCGGAACCAGCAGCCGTACGTCTACCCCGTCACGGGCGGCGTCGCGCAGCGCCTGAAAGAGCCGCGGAGGCGCCACCAGGTACGCATCGGTGATCCACAGCCGATTGATGCTGCCGGCGGCGAGCAGCTCGATCACCCGGTACGCCCGCTCCCGGCCCGGCTCGCCGCCGATGACCCGAACCTCCGCGTCGCCCTGCGGTGCCACCCGCCCGGCCACGTCCTCGTCGGGCAGGCGGCCGCCGGCCACCTGCCAGGTGACCGCGAACGCCTGATCCAACACCGCGGAGGCCGGCCCGGCGATCTCGACCGCCGTGTCCCGCCAGGGTTTCCCTCCAGCGACCTCCTCCCCGGTCCATTCGCACCCGATGCAGAGGCCGCCGATCACCGACCGGGCGCCATCGGCGACGACCAGCTTCCGATGGTTGCGCGAGAGGTTGGGGACCAGGTCGATGGCCTGCAGGGGCCGGAACGCCCGGACCTCGACGCCGGCCTGGCGCAGCGAGCGCCAATACTTGCGGGAGGTGCCGATCGATCCCAGCCCGTCATAGAGCACGCGCACGTGGATGCCTTCGCGGGCGCGTGTGGCGAGGAGCTCCGCGAAGCGCCAGCCGGCGGCGTCGCTCCGGATGATGTAGTTCTCGAAGTGGACCCAGCGAGTGGCCCCGCGGATGACGTCCAGCATGGCCTCGTAGGCATCGGGGCCATCGATCAGAAGCCGCACGTCGTTGCCGGGCACGGGACGGCCGCCGGCCGCCCGATTGATTGCGCACGCGACCGATTGCTCCGGGCTCCCGGCCGCGCCTCCGGTCATGCGCCTCCAAGTCCGAGCGAGCGCTCCTGCGGACGGAGCGCGGCGAGCACGAAGCCGATGTGCTCGTCCAGCGGCACCCCCAGCTCGGCGGCGCCCTGCAGCACGTCCTCCCGGCTCACGCCCCGGGCGAACGCCTTGTCCTTGAGCTTCTTCTTGACACTGGAGACCTCCAGGTCCTGCAGGCTGCGGGACGGGCGCACCAGCGCGCAGGCGACCAGGAAGCCGCACAGCTCGTCCACCGCGAAGAGCGCCCGCGCCAGGGGCGTATCGCGGGCGACACCGGTGTAGTTGGCGTGTCCCAAGATGGCGCGCTGCATCGGCTCCGGGAGCCCCATCGCGGCCAGCCGCCGCACCCCTTCTGCAGGGTGCTCCTCCGTGGCCGAGTGCGCCGCGTTGGGGAAGCGCTCGTAGTCGTAGTCGTGGAGCAGTCCAACGAGACCCCACGCCTCGGGGTCCTCTCCCGCGCGCTCCGCCATTGCCCGCATGGCGATCTCGACCGCGTACATGTGCTTCCGCAGCGCGTCGGAGGCGGTGTACTCGTACATGAGGGCGAGGGCGCGTTCACGATCGAGGGACATGAAGACTCCGAAGGCCGTCAGGACTGCTGAGCGTATCCGGCGGTGAGCGGAACCCGGCTGGCGATCTCGTCGTCGAGCGTGATCTCGAAGGCGTACGGTCCCGGCCGTGGCAGGGGCACGTCGAAGACCAGCACGGCTCCGGCCTCGACATCCACCACACCGGCCGGCGGCTCGCCGAACTGCACCGTGCCCTCGCCCCCCAGCAGCTCCGTCCCGGCCTCGTCCACGAAGCGGATCCGGATGGTGTGGATTCCGATCTCGGTCCGCCGCCCCCGCACCCGAAGGACCAGATGAGTGCGGGGGCAGACCGACGGGAAGTTGGTCAGCCAGACGTGCTGAAAGATGCCCAGGACGCTGAGCTTGCCCTGCTGATCGATGAGGGCATAGTCGGCGACGATGGCGAAGTCGAGGTGCAGGTCAGACGACCCGGATCGAGGTGATCACGTCGTTCTGCTTGATGCTGTTGACGACGTCCATGCCTTGGCGAACCTGGCCGAACACGGTGTGCACCCGATCCAGGTGGGGCTGCGGAGAATGGCAGATGAAGAACTGGCTGCCACCGGTATCCTTGCCGGCATGGGCCATGGCGAGCGTGCCGGCCACGTGCTTGTGGGTGTTCAGGTGCGTCTCACACTTGATCTTGTAGCCCGGACCGCCGGTGCCGACGCGAGGATTGTTGGGATCTTTGGAGTAGGGGTCACCACCCTGGATCATGAAGTTGGGGATCACCCGGTGAAACCGGGTGCCGTCGTAGAACTCGCTGTTGGCGAGCTTCTCGAAGTTGGCCACGGTGTCGGGTGTCTCGGCGTCGAAGAGATCGGCGACGATGGTGCCCTTGCTGGTCTCGATCGTTGCGGTCTTGGCCACGGAATCCTCGTATTCCTGAAGGTGTGCCGAAATCTAATACCCGGAGAGCTCAGTCCCGCGCCGCCGTCGGACGGAGCGCCCGGAGCACGGCTTGCCAGGCGTCGAGGTCTTCCGCCGGTGGGCCGCAGGTCATGCCCGTGCAGCCATAGGCCCGCGGGGACTTCGCCGAGCTCACCATTCCCGCGAGCGCCGCCGGAAGCGTCCGGCTCGTCGCGTCCGCCGGGATGATCCACTGGACGATTCGACGGGGGAGAAACCCCGCGAGTGCCTCGCGGTGCATCCGGGCGGCGGTGGGGTCGTCCCGCTCGCCGACGATCACCAGATGGGTCACCGGATGGAGCTGCCAGTCGACCGCCAGGAGGTAGGCCGCCGCATGCAGTCCCAGCTCCGCGGCGCGTCCGGCGAACGCCCGAACCAACGCCTCTCCCCGCTCGCGCCATCGTGGCGCGGTGGTAATCTCGAATAGCCGGGCGCATACGATGCCTGCCACGCCGTTGGGCGAAGGCGTCGGCGTGTCCTGGACCGGCTTCGCTCGAGCGGGCAAGAGGCCGGGCTCGGTTCCTCGGCCTCGCGCCGTGTCGAAGAAACCGCCGCCCTCCAGGTCCCAATAGTCGGTCCAGACCCGGTCCATGAGCCGCTCGGCCCAGTTGAGCCAGGGAGCGTCGCCGGTGATCTCGTAGGCATCGAGCGCCGCCGCCGCTGTCTGTACCTGATCATCAAGCAACCCACTGACACCCCCGGGCGTATGGGTCAGTGCATCGGGGCCCGCTCCGTCCTCGGGCATCACGACCGCGGCTTCCCGCCGGATGAGCTTGAGGGTAGCCAGGGCGTGACGCCGAGCCCACTCGTCACCCAGCACGGCGTTGGCCCGCAGCATCGCCGAGGCCATCATCGCGTTCCAGCTGGTATAACGGGTGTGATCGACGAACGGCGCGGGCCGGCGCTCCCGCGCCGCCCGAAGCTTGTCCCCGGCCGACCGGAGCAGTCCGCCGACTTCGGCTTCGCCTCGCCGTATCCGAACGGCGAGCGCGCCGACGGTGCTGGCTACGAAGAGGACGTTCTTCGCCGGATCGTGCTGCATCTCTCCGGCTGTGCCGATGTCGTAGTAGGCTGCCGCAACTTCCAGCTCGTCCGGCTCGAGCACGGCGGCCGCCTCGTCGCGGGTCCAGGTGAAGTAGTCGCCGTCGTCTTCCAGGCCGACGTCGGCGTCCTGGCTGGCAGCGTATCCGCCGGCGGGACTCGAGGCCACTTCACGGACCCAGCGTACGATGCCTCGCGCGGTTTCGGCGTACTCCTCGGTCCCGAAGAGCGCATACGCGTCGAGGTAGACCTTGAGCAGCTCGGAGTTGTCGTACGCCATCTTCTCGAAGTGGGGCACGATCCACTCGGCATCCACGCTGTAGCGGTGGAACCCTCCACCTAGCTGGTCGTACACCCCGCCTCGCGCCATTCCCCGGAGGGTGCGGTCGATCATGGTGCGCTCCGGCTCGGTCGGATGGTCGCTCCAGCGATGCAGCAGCAGCGTCACCGCTCCCGGATGGGGAAACTTGGGCTCGCGCCCGAATCCACCGTGCACCGGATCGAACACCTTCCCCATCTGCTCGACGGCCTGGTCGAGCACCTGGGATGAGGGGTCTCCCGGGGCTCCTTCGTCGAGGTCGGCATCGAGGGCCCGGCGGATCGCATCTGCCTGCGCCTGCACCTGGTGCCGGCGGTTCCGGTACGCCTCGAGCACGCTCTGGAGGACCGCGCGGAACCCGGGGCGGCCGTACTTCCCGTCTGGCGGAAAGTAGGTGCCTCCGTAAAACACCTCACCGGACGGCGTGAGGAAGGCCGTCAATGGCCAGCCGCCCTGCCGAGTGAGCGCCTGGACGGCGCGCTGATACCGCGCATCCACATCGGGCCGCTCGTCCCGATCGACCTTGACACAGACGAAGTTCTGGTTCAGGAACTCGGCCAGCGCGGGGTCCTCGTACGACTCGCCATCCATGACGTGACACCAGTGGCACCAGACCGCTCCGATGTCGAGCAGCACCGGCCGGTCCGCATTGGCTGCCGTGGAGAACGCCTCCTCTCCCCAGGGGTACCATTGAATCGGCTGATGGGCGGCGGACTTGAGATAGGCTGAGGCAGATTCAGCCAGACGGTTGCTGGTCATGCCGGAAAGCTATCCCGCTCGTCCGGGACACGTCGGTGACGCCCGGCCGGAAACGGCCGGCCGGAAAGGAAAAGGGCGCAGGTGAGTGCGCCCTTGACGTGCGGACCGCACCGTCGATGACGGTCAGGTTCCAGTCTTTTTGTGGCTCAACGAGTAGACATATGCCGCGACCGCCTTCACCTCGTCATCAGTGATGGTCGAGCCACCTCGCGGCGGCATCACGATGCCGCTCTTGGACTGCTCCTTGGGAACCCCGGTCGTGACCTGCTTCACGATTGCATCGTAGGAGCCGTCGCTGTGGAGCCACTCGGCATCGGTGAGGTTGGGCCCGACCGTGCCCTCCGCGTTCGCGCCGTGGCAGGCGTAACAGTTTCCCTTGCCGTGGAAGATGCTGTCGCCCTGCGTGATCATGGCGGGTGTCACGCCGGCCGGAGCCTGCGCGACAGCGGGAGGGGCGCTCAGCGCCACCAGAGACGCGAGCAGCAGACCGAGGCGAGTCCGAATGTCCATCTATGGCTCCTCTAGCAGGGGGCGACGGCGCCGATCGAAGGTTCTTCCTGGAGAATAAGGCCCGCGAGAGGCGGGTCAAGGCGGCGGCAGAGCAAACGGCGGACCGGACCTGATTAGGAGAGCGAAGGTGTTGGCTGGATTGCGCTTAGCGAGCAGTGTGCGACGGTCGAAAGGGACGGCCCGACCTCAGTTCGTCCCCTCCGCTGGAGGGATGGTGGCCTCTGCGCCGAGGCGCAACGGGGCCGATCGGAAGATCGCCGCATCATAAGCGCTGCGAGGATTCCACAGCACCCACGAGGAGATCCCCAGCTCCTCCGCCGCCCGGATCTGTTCCCGCACGTGGGCCGGCGTGTAGTGCGGCTGTCCTAGCGTGAAGGCCTGCAGGTACGGACGGATCTCCGCCGTCTTCCCCAGGGGCCGGGAGCGCTTGAGCGCGTCCTGCATGGCCCGGCGAATCACCAGGTACGGCTCGCTGTTCGGATGTTTGATGCTGTAGTAGCCCCCGAAGTAGTGGCTGGGGTAGACCATCGGAAGCACCACGTCGGCCGTGGTGACCAGGTCTTCCCACATCTGACCGATTCCCATGTCGGTCGGCGCGCTGGTGGTGAGGCCGAACACGTCGATGGTGAAGGGCACGCCGAGCGAGCGGGTGCGGTCGCGCAGCAGCCGGAGATTTCGAGTCACGCCCTCCCGCTTGGTCTCGCCCGGATGCCGGCCGGGAAAGAGGGCCTGCGCCAGCCGGCTCTCCGGCTCATCCGGGAAGCGGACGTAATCGTACTGGACCTCGGCAAAGCCAAGCCGGACCGCTTCCGCCGCCAGCTGGGATGCGTAGACCCAGACCGAGTCGTTGAAGGCATCGACCCAGGCAAAGTCGAGCCGGTCGCGCCAGAGCCCTCCGTTGACGTGCTTGACCGACCACTCCGGCTTCTTGGCCGCGAGGAGCGGGTCTTTGGCCACCACGATCCGGGCGATGGGATAGATCCCGTGCTCCTGCATGACCCGGAGGCGCTCCTGGATGTCCCGGGCGCGCCGCTGGGTATTGGCCCCGATCTCGATCGCGGTGGGAACCTCGGAGCGGTAGGTGAGGTACCCGGTGTCGTCCTTGACGTCCACCACGAAGGCGTTGACCTCGGTCCGGTCCGCCAGGCGCACCAGATCGTAGAAACGCTTCCCGCCGAACGCCCACGCATTCACGTAGACGGCGTGGATGGCCGTGGGCGGGCGGGTGAGTGGTGGCGCGGGCCAGTAGCTCGGAATCTCGACCGTCGGAACGGCAAACAGGGAGTCGGGTGCGGGCGGCGCCGGCGGGAGCTCGTCGCCCCAGCCAGGCTGCTGCGCGGAAAGCGATGCAATGTGCAGGGTGATCGCGAGAATGGCGCACGCGACTGGACGGATCATCGGACCCAAATCGTTGTGGGGAAACGGACTTAGGCGCCCACCTGGGCGCCTGTCCGCATCCGCCACGCAAATCAGGGGCCTGGAGGAACCTGCTTGATCTCCACTCGGCGGTTGGCCGCGAGGCCGCGCGGCGTGGTGTCCGGAGTCAGTGGTACGCTGGCACCGTATCCTCTCGCCAGCATCTGTTGATAGGGAACTCCCTTGACCACCAGGTAATCCCGCACCGCCTCGGCCTGGAGCGAGGTGAGCCGCAGGGCCTCGGCCGGCGACCCCGACCTGCTGTCGGTGTGGGCCCCGATCTCGATGCGGACCGACTTGTCGGCCAGAAGCAAGGTGGCCACCGAGTCGAGCGCCTGATACGAGCCCGGCTGCAACCGCGCGGTGCCCGGATCGAAGCCCACACCGGGCAACACGCCGGCGAGGATCGCGCCGCCGGCACCTCGGCTCGGCCCTGCCCTCGGCTGGGCCTGTCGTGGCGGCTGGGCCTGAGGTTGGCCCTGCGCCGGGGCAGCCGCACGGGCCGGTGGCGAAGGGGCCGGAGCGGGTGCGGCGGATGGGTTCGGCGGGGCCGCCTTGGCGGGCGCCTGGTTCGGGGCGCAACCGGCGGTATTCACCGCGGCTCCGGCCGGCGACCTGGGGCACTGATCGAGCCCGTCGAGGACGCCGTCGCCGTCCTCGTCCCCCGGGCAGCCCAGCGCATCTACTGTAGCCCCGCGGGGAGTATCGGAGCAGCGATCCAGCCCGTCGGGGATGGCATCTCCGTCACTGTCCTTGGGACAGCCGCGAGGATCGACCAGCACGCCGGCCGGCGTTGCCGGACAGCGGTCGAGGCCGTCGGGGATGTTGTCGCCGTCGGTATCGTGGGTGCAGCCGCTCGCGTCCACCGATGCGCCGGCCACGGTGTTGGCGCAGCGGTCGACCCCGTCGGGCACGCCGTCGCTATCGGAGTCGCTGGGGCAGCCGCGACCGTCCACCTGGGCCCCGGCGGGTGTATCCGGGCACCGATCCCGATTATTGAGAATCCCGTCTCCATCGCTGTCGGGCACCGGCTTGCTCCCCAGCATGTAGCTGAGCCCGAGATTGATGCCCACGTTGGAGAAGCTGATCGGCGGCAGATTGCCGATCGAGTCGCTCTTGTTACGGGTGAGGAGTCCCTCGGTGCGGATCAGGAGCGCCGGCGTCAGCGCGGCCCGGAAGCCCACACCGGCCGCCAGGGCTCCACTGCCGCCGCAGGGAGGCTCGAGGGGGCCACTCGACACTCCCGGGCAGTCGCTACCATACCTGGTGGTGCCGCCGCCCAGCTTGAGATAGACCGAGCTGGATGACCCGATGAGGACGTTGTAGAGCAGGGACGCGGTGAAGTTCTTGACGCTCACCCCCACATCGGCCGCCTTGGTGTGGGGCGACGCGAAGCCGCCTTCCACCTCCGCCGAAAAGTTGAGCGGCAGCCAGAGGCCGAGTCGTCCGACACCACCCGGGGCCCCTCCCAGATCGGTGGGATCGCCAAAGGACTGGTAGCCGCCGGCGGCGCCGAGCTCGACGAAATACTTTCGCTGCTGGGCGGCCGCGGGAGTGCCGCACGGGAAGAGCAAGGCCAGGCACAGGAGAATTCGGAGCCCGGTCGTCACGCTCCCCACGGGGAGTGGGTAGGTTCGCATGGATCATATAGATACGGTATCGAATCAGGCCTGACAAGGCGCCGCGTCACCGGCCCCCCCGTCCCCTTGGCAGCGGCCCACGGGACCGCTACGATTCGCGGCGGCTTCCGCTGCGCTCCCCTTGGAGGAACCGAGATGCAGGTCACGATCGAGTTCTGCGTCGTCTGAAACTATCAGCCGCGAGCCGTCGGTCTGATGGCTGAGCTGAAAGAGCGTTTTCCCGATGCCGACATCCGCCTGATCCAGTCCTCCGGCGGCGTGTTCGAGGTCACGGTGGACGACGATCTCATCTTTTCCAAGAAGGCACTCCGCCGCCATGCGGAACCGGGAGAGATCATGGCCCTGATCGGCCGCTCCCGCTGACATGCGCATTGCGATCTCCACCGGCGGCGGCGATGCCCCCGGACTCAATGCGGTCATTCGGGCGGTCGTACTGTCGGCGCACTACCGGGGATGGCAGTGCTACGGCATTCAGCGAGGCTACGAGGGCCTGCTTTCTTTCACCGGCGTGGTCCCGCTTGGCCCCGCCGAGGTGCGCGGGCTGACCCATCTCGGCGGCACCATTCTCGGCACCAGCAACCGAGGCAATCCATTCCGCTACATCACCCGGATCGACGACGGGCAGGAGCACGAGGTGGATCGCTCGGAGGATCTAGTAGGGGCCTTCCAGGCGAGCGGCTTCGACGCGCTGGTCTCGATCGGCGGGGATGGCAGCCTGCAGATCTCGCACGACCTCTGGCGCAAGGGGCTCCCGGTGGTCTGTGTCCCCAAGACGATCGACAACGACGTGAGCGGGACCCAGCGCACCTTCGGGTTCGATACCGCCGTCAGCACCGCCACCGAAGCCATCGACAAGCTGCACTCCACCGCGGAGAGCCACGATCGAGTGATGGTGGTCGAGCTGATGGGCCGCTATGCGGGCTGGATCGCGCTCTACAGCGGTCTGTCGGGCAGTGCGGACGTCATCCTGCTTCCCGAGATCCCCTTCGACATCGAGAAGGTCTGCGAAAAGATCCGCAGCCGCGAGGCAGCGGGCCGGCACTTCAGCATCGTGGTGGTCGCCGAGGGCGCGCGACCGAAGGACGGCACGGTGGAGCTGGTCGAGCGGCGGGGGGTGGGGACGGTGGACCGGCTCGGCGGGATCGCCGGCAAGGTTGCCCGCACCATCGAGCATCACACCGGGAAGGAAACCCGGACGCTGGTGCTGGGGCACCTGCAGCGAGGTGGCTCCCCCACCACGTACGATCGGCTGCTGGCGCTGCGGTTCGGCGCCGCCGCGGTCCGGGCGATCGCCGATGGGGCCTTCGGCATCATGGTCGGTCTCAACGGGCCGGACATCACCCGGATCGCGCTGGAGAATGTGGTAGGCCGCGCCAAGAACGTGCCGTTGGACAGCGACACGGTGCGGACCGCGCGGGAGATGGGGATCAGCCTGGGTGACTGAGCTCCGCTACCCCGAGACGCGCAGGCAGGACCAGACGGACGTGCTGCACGGTGAAGCGCTCGCGGACCCCTACCGCTGGCTGGAGGACAGCGAGGCGCCCGAGGTGGTGGCCTGGACCGAGCGGCAGAACGCGCTCACCGAGCGCTACCTCGCCGGCTTCCCCGGCCGGGTGCGGATCCGCGAACGGCTGGATGCCTTGCTCGCCATCGGGGCGATCAGCGTTCCTACCCCGGCCCGCGGGCGCTACTTCTATCAGCGGCGCGATGGCCGCCAGAACCAGCCGGTGCTCTACGTGCGTGACGGGGTGAACGGCGCCGATCGGGTGGCGGTCGACCCCAACGCGCATGATGCGGCCGGCACCACGGCCCTCGACTGGTACTATCCCAGCGACGACGGGCGCCTGCTGGCGTACGGACTCTCCCAGAACGGCAGCGAGCAGAGCGTCCTCCATCTGCTCGATGTGGACACCGGCGAGACCCTCCCCGAGCGGATCCCGCGCACCCGGGCCGCGGACCTCGCGTGGCTGCCGGACAGCAGCGGGTTCTACTATACCCGCTACCCCGCGCCGGGCGAGGTGCCGGAGGGTGAGGAGCCCTATCACCGCTCGGTGTTCTTTCATCGACTCGGATCCGATTTCGCCGCCGACCCTCTCGAGTTCCGTCCCGCGCAAAAGGAGTACTGGCCGGGAGTCAGCCTCTCGCCGGACGGCCGCTGGCTGGTGATCGGGGTGGCGCGGACGTTCGATCAGACGGACCTCTACCTCCGCGATCGGGTCAGCGGCGGACCCCTGCGACCGGTGGTCGAGGATCTTCCGGCCTCTTTCGAAGGCCAGGTGGCCCACGGGCGGCTGTTCCTGCGCACCAATCTCGACGCCCCGACCTACCGGCTCTATGTCGTGGACCCTGGGCGCGCCGAGCGGGCGCACTGGCGCGAGCTGGTGGCCCCGCGCGCGGACGCCGTGCTCGACGGGATGCGAGTGGCAGGTGACCGGCTGGCGTTGAGCTATCTGGAGCGGGCCTCCTCGCGACTCCGCCTGGCCGATCTCGAGGGTCGCATCGTGAGCGAGGTGGCGCTCCCTGCGCTCGGCAGCCTCTTCGGCATCGGCGCGGAGTGGGACGGCCGGGAGATCTTTTACGGCTACTCGTCCTACACCATACCGCCGAGCATCTACCGCATCGACCTCGACACCGGGGCACAGACGCTCTGGCGGCGAGTGGAGGCCGAGGTCGATCCCGAGCGGTTCGAGGTCCGCCAGGTGAGCGTCACCTCCAGGGACGGCACCCAGGTGACCATGTTCCTGGTGCACCGGACGGGCGTGGTGCGAGACGGGAACAACCCGGTGTACCTGAGCGGCTACGGCGGATTCAACATCAGCATGACACCGGCGTTCTCCCGCTCGCTGCTCCTCTGGCTCGAGCGCGGCGGGATCGTGGCCATTCCCAACATCCGCGGCGGAGGCGAGTATGGTGAGGCGTGGCATCAGGGGGGCATGCTCGGCAAGAAGCAGAACAGCTTCGACGACTTCATCGCGGCGGCGGAGTGGCTGATCGCGGAGCGCTACACCAGTCCGGCCCGGCTGGCCGCCGCGGGCGGGTCCAACGGCGGACTGCTGATGGGCGCGGTGCTCACCCAGCGTCCCGAGCTGTTCCGGGCGATCGTGGTGCAGGTCCCGCTGCTCGACATGCTCCGGTACCATCGGTTCCTGATCGCCCGGCTGTGGATTCCGGAATACGGCTCCGCGGATGATCCGGAGCAGTACGCCTGGCTGCGGGCCTACTCGCCATACCACCACGTCCAGGACGGGACCAACTACCCCGCCGTGCTGCTCGCCACCGCCGAAAGCGACAGCCGGGTGGACCCGATGCACGCCCGCAAGATGGCGGCCCGGCTGCAGGCGGCCACTGCCTCGCGACACCCCGTGCTCCTGCGACTGGAGTCCCGGGCCGGTCACGGGGCGGGCAAGCCTTTGTCCAAGGTGCTGGACGAGGTGACCGACACCTGGGCGTTTGTGTTTTCGGAGCTGGGGGTGGAGGTTTAAGGGGTCCACCAATCGAGGAGCATGCGCCGATGGCCTACGGTACCCGTCCTCCCGTCGACAGCTCCAATGCCGCGCGGTGGCTCGCGGTCCTCCGCATTGCCGTCGGACTCTACTTCGCCAAGGCGATGGTCACCAAGATGACCATCGTGCTCGCGGGCGGCTTTCTACCGGTTCCGGCGGTGCAGGACCGGTGGATCGGGGTGATGCCGAAGATCGTCAGCAAGCAGGCCTCGGAAAATCCGATCCTTTTCTACAAGCATTTTCTGGAAGGGACGGTCCTGACCCACAGCGACCTTTTCGCCCATCTCACGGCGTGGGGAGAGACGGTGGCCGGCATCGGCTTGACGCTCGGGCTCTGTACCGGCATCGCCTCGCTGGTGGGCCTGCTGCTGGTCGTCAACTACGGCCTGGCCACCCAGTGGATGTCGTCGGGACAGCAGGGATTCCATATGCTCCTGACGGCGTTGATGGTGGCGTTCTTCTTCTCCCGCGCCGGGCGCACCTGGGGGCTCGACGGCTGGATCGCCGCGAGTCATCCCAGGTCGATCTTCAGCCGGCGACCGCTGTCCTGAGCACACTTCAACGCTCGATCGTCGGCCGCGATCGCATGCCGCCCACCACCCCATCGGCCTCGCAGTGGGCGTCCCGGGCACTGTAGACCAGGCAGAAGACTCCGTTCGCGTGCCAGCGCTGGTACCATCGCCGCATCACCCCCCGGTCCTGAGCCGAGAAGAGCGTGGATGGCAGGCTGTCGCTGAAGAGGGCGATGTGGGTGTGAACCGTCCCGGACCACTCCGGCGGGCCGCAGCGCTCGACCGATTCCGAGGAACCGATGCCCATCGAGTCGGCCTCCTCCGCGGCCAGCGGAACGATCCGGCTGACGAACACGGTATCGTGGCGGATAGTGGAGGCCAGGCAGGCGACTCGCTCCTCCCGCGAGGCGAGGCTGGCTCGCCAGAGGGCGCCGAGGGCGCGTCCGGATTCCGGACTGAAGCGGAACGCCGGTGGCGGGGCAGGGTTGGTCTGGGGAAGGGCGATCGGGGCCAGGCAGCTCAGGAAGGATACAAGTGCCAGGGCGCCACGCATGCTGGTGTCAATACGAGGTACTGGGAAAGATGAGCCCACCGTCGGGTCCGTCGATCTCACAGTGCACCTTCTCGCTGGTATAGAGCAGACAGAAGGTCCCGGCGGCCCGCCAGCGTTGGCCCCACATCAGCATCACTCCCCGATCGGCCCCAGAGAAGCTCGAGTATGGCTGCTGATCTGCACGCATGGCGACGTGCGTGTGCACGGTGCCTTGCCAGGCCGGTGGTCCGCAGCCGGCCAGCGACGCCTCCGCCGACACGGCCAGCGAGTCGGCCAGCGCGCCATCCAGGGAGCTGACCGCGGTGATCCGCAGGGTGTCGCCGTCGATCTCACTCGCCAAGCAGGCCACCCGCTCGGCCTTGGCCGCGGCACTCTCGTCGTACAACCGATGGAGGGCGGTGCGGGCCTCCGGTGCGATCAGGAAGGCGTTCGGCGCGGGCCGTCCAGCGCCGAACGCGGCTCCGGCAATCAGAGACAGCGGCAGCCACCTCACCAGGCCGGGCTCATGAGGTCCGGCCGAGGGCCACGCCCCAGGGAACCTTGCCCACCGGAATCTTCTTGAGCACGGTCATCCGCTCGGTATCGACCACGCTCACGTCGTTGGAGGGGCCGTTGGCGGTATAGAGCTTCCGGCCATCCGGCGTGAGCGCGATGCCCCAGGGCCGCTGGCCGACCGGCAGCGAGGTGGTCATCGAATCCGCGGCCACGTCGATGACGGAGACGGTTCCTCCCCGTCCGTTGGAGACGTAGATCCGCTTTCCGTCTGGCGAGGCCACCGATCCCATGGGCTTGGACCCCTTGGGCATCGTGAGCACCTTGATCGGCTTCCGGGAGGAGACGTCCAGCACCCAGACGGTTCCGTCCACCTCGGAGGTCACGAAGGCCCTCGTCCCGTCGGGGGTGAACGCGAGCGACCTCGGTCGCTTGCCCACCTCGATGTGGCCCACCACCTTGCCGGTCCGGGTGTCGACGATGGTCACGTCATGGTCGGTCTCCCCGGTCACCCAGACGGTGCCCCCATCCGGATGGACCCGGACTCCTTCAGGCTCCCGTCCCACCTTCACCGTCGAGCGGATCTGACCGCTGGCGATATCGACGATCGAGGCAGTGCCCGCATCCTCGTTGGAGATGAAGAGGGTGCGCCCGTCCTGGCTGATGTCGAAATTCTCGGGGTCCGAGCCTCCCGGCAGGACCCGGCTGACCTTCCGGCTGGCCGCGTCCACCACTGCGATGCCGTCCTTCGACTTGTCGGCCTTGAGCTTCTCGCATTCTGCGTCGGGCATGGTAGGCGGGCACTTGGGCGAGCCGCTGAGCGCGACGAAGACCGTCCTGCCGTCCGGGCTCACCCGGACTCCACGGGGCCGGGTCCCCACGGCGATGCTGGCGACGACGCTGTCGCTGCGGGTATCGATGACGCTGAGCTCCTGGGAATCCTCGTTGGTGACGTAGGCGAGGAGGTCGCCGGTGGCTTCCGCGGGTGGCTTTGCCGCTGCCGAGTCGCCGGTGGCGGCTCGGGTGTCGCTGGTCTGCCCGCGTCCACAGGCAGAGACGAGAAGCAGGGAAAGGAGAAGGGGCCGGGTATCATTTCGCATCGAAGATCGCCTTGTCGCGGTTGCGGGCTTGGTCCAGGCCTTGGACCTTGTCCATGCCGATGGCGCCGGTGAAATCCGCCCCATAGAGATCGGCCTTGGCCAGTTTGGCGCCGGTAAGATCGGCCCGGGTGAGGTCGCTCTGGACCAGCTCGGCGTTGCGGAGATCCGCGTTCGGCAGCCGGGCATTGGCCAGGTTCGCGTGGGAGAAATCAGCCTTGAAGAGATTGGCGCCCGAGAGGTCCGCGCCGGACAGATCGGCGCTGACGAACGTCGCCCGCATGACACCCATCGACTGGTTACCCGGATCGGCCCCGGCATTGGCCTTCACCAGCTTGGCTCCCGCGAGCTTGGCGCCCCGGAGATAGCCGATGATTCTGCTGCCTGAGAGATTGGCACCGCTCAGATCGGCGGCCTCGATGATGGTGGCGAACAGGCTGGCACCTTCCAGGTTGGCCCGCTGAAAGCCGGCTCGCCGGAGTACAGTGCCGTCCAGGTTGGCATGGGAGAGGTCGGCCCCGGTGAGGACCGCATCGGTCAAATCGCAGCTGAAAAGGTTGGCGCGAATCAGCTTGCTGTTCACCAGCCGGGCACCTGTGAGGCTGGCGCGCTTGAAATCGATGCCGGTGAGATCGAGGCCGCTGAGGTCGGTATTGGCGAGGTCGGGGGCCGTGCCCTGGGCGGCACCGGACAGTCTGGCCTTGACCTGCTCCAGGGTGAGCCGCACCGCGGGGCTGTCGGCTGGCTCGCGCCGGGTGGCCGCTTCGGTCGTGCCCGGCAGGGCGAACCCAAGGAGGGCAGCCGTGGCCAATCTCCGGAAGCCTGCTCGGCCGGTCACGGCGTTGCCTACCCCTCGCGCTTCACGGCCGGGCGTCCCGGGGCCATCTTGGCGTCGCTTCGCGCCTTGACGTAGCCATAGATCTTCTCGATCGTCGGCAGCTCCATGCCCAGGGCGCACCACGAGGGCATCCCTTTCGCCGGCCGGCCGGCGCAGACCGTCTGGATGAATAGCTCTTTGGTGGGAATCGGGCCATCGGGCTTGAGCGATACGATCAGGTGCGGCGCGAAGGAGGTGCCCAGCGCGTCCTCTCCGTGACACCGGGCGCAATTGAGATTGAACTGTTTCCAGCCGTCGTAGATGTCCTGGGAAACGGTGTCTCGTGGGGCCTGGTGCCACTGGTCGCGCAGTTCCTGGGCGGCGGCCCGGCGGGGAAGGGCAAAGATGCCCAGCATGACGGCCGAACCCAGGAGCAGTTGGTGGAGCACTGTGGAGATGGACGTACGCATGCGCGGCCGGATCCTTTCGTGCGAACCAGGGTCGCAACGCATCGCCGGTCGCTGGGCAGCCGCGGCCGGCGGGTGAAGGGGAGCGAGGAGCTGTCGGATATCTCTCTTACTACCAAATATGCCCGAGCGCAACGGATGGGACCGAAACGCAACCGGCGTGCCGGGATCGTTCAGCGCCGACCAGCCACCCGGGTGGAATCGGCCGGTGCCGCGGGGGTGGAACCGGTGACCTTCTCGCCTTCCTTTTCTTCCGGAATGGGGAAGAGCGGGACGTTGTATTGCTTGAGCAGGGCCTGAATCTCGGGCGCCTTCCGATCGAGCAACGTTTGGAGACTGTCACGCAATTCCTTGTCGCGCCGGCGGACGGCGAGTCCGATACTGTACCGGAACGGGGTGTCGCTCAGCGAGTCGCGTTCGGGCAGCGGATTCAGCACCAGGGGCACCGGTGAGGACTTGGCGTAGTACCCGGCGAGCGGGCCCCAGGCGATAGCGATATCCACGGCCTTGCCGGCCACCGCCTTGACGATGTCCTCCGGCCGATTCTGGTCATCGAAGAAGGTGCTGAAGCCGGTGAGGTTACCGACCACCCCGTAGCGGGCCAGCGCCATGGCCGGCGGGGAGTTCTCGGCGTCCGAGGTGTAGATGTTGACCCCGATCTTGAGCTTCTTGAGACGGGGGTCGGCCAGCGATTTGACGTCCTCCAGGCCGCTCCCCTGCCGGGCCACGAAGACGTAGGCCGAACGGAAGTAGGGCTTGGTCGAACCCGCCACATCCATGCCGGCCGGGGCCTCCATCGCCACGTCACAGTACATCCCGTTGAGAATCCGGAAATATCCCCGCCGGGTGGGGTACCAGACGTATCGCAGCTCTGACTTCCATTCCTGGGCGATCATGCTGGCGAGCTTGTTCTCGAAGCCCTCGCCCTTGTCGTTGGAGGAGGGCATGTTGTCGGGATCGGCACAGACCCGGAGCAGGCCGGGCTGAAGCGGCGACGGGCGCTGCGCGCTCGCCGGCACGGCCAGCAGGAGCGCCGCGACACCCAGTGCGCCGCTCGAAAGGCTTCTCATGTATGGCTGCATCGCTTACCTGCCATCGATGGGGGCGGTCCGGCCGGGAGGGTTCTCCGACCGTTCTCACCCATGAACAACAACGGCGGCGAAGCCAGTAGCCCCCGACGCCGCGCTCATGCTTTAATCTACCCCCCTCCAGACGGGAGGGTATCCCCTCGGGACGAAAACGAGGGCGGGACCGCAGCCTGTGCCGCGATCCCGCCCTGTGTCCTATCCTCCGGGCCGCAGCGACCGGAGGGTTGCCCCTCCGGCCACTGTAGAACCGGTTCCTACTTGGGCATCGACGGGTTCTTCAGGCCGAAGACGGTCAGCACGCCGCCCTGGGTCGAGAAGTTGCCCGCGTCACCGAAGGCGCCGAGCGCGCCGAGACCGGCGGTCGGATCTTCGGCACCGATACCGGCGGCGACGCCGATGCCGGCCCAGCCGCCGATACCAGAGTACACGGCGACGTTCTGCTGCCCGTCAGGAGCGGTGTAGGTCATCGGGTTGCCGATGATGCCCGACGGGGTCTTGAACTGCCAGAGGACCTTACCCGACTTGGCATCGACAGCCTTGAGCCAGCCTTCCATGGTGCCGTAGAAGACGAGCCCGCCAGCCGTGGCGAGTGCCCCGCCGTAGGCCGCGAGGTTCTCCTTGATCTCCCAGTTGACCTTGCCCTTCATCGGATCCCAGGAGATGAACCGGCCGCGATGGCCGCCGGGGCCCGGGAACATCCGCACGATCGCGCCGACGTACGGCTGACCGGCGGTGTACTTCACTTCCACACCCTCGTAGTCCATGCAGATGTGATTCGTCGGGACGTAGAACATCCCGGTGATCGGCGAGTACGCCGAGGGCTGCTGATCCTTGAAGCCGATGGCGGCCGGGCAGATGCCCTCGCCGTTCTTCTTCGAGGAGGTGCCATACTTCGGATCTTTGACGGGAACGCCGGTCTCGACCACGCCCTCGACCGGGGTGCCGGTGCCGCCGTTCTTGGCCCAGTTGATCGGCCCAAAGGCGTTGGCCACGAGGACCTTGCCGTTGGTACGATCGACGGTGTAGCCGATGCCGTTCCGGTCAAAGTGCGCCAGCAGCTTCTTGCCGCCGCTCTCGAACAGGACGTTCTCGTTCACGCCGTCGTAATCCCACTCATCGTGGGGGGTCATCTGATAGGCCCACTTCGCGTGCCCGTTATCCGGGTTGCGTGCGAAGATGGTCATCGACCACTTGTTGTCGCCCGGCCGCTGGTCGGGATTCCACGTGCCCGGGTTGCCGACGCTGTAGTAGAAGTTGTCGAGCTCGGGGTCGTAGGAGTACCAGCCCCACGTGGTCCCGCCGCCCCGCTTCCACTCATCGCCCTGCCAGGTCGAGACGCCGAGATCCTTGCCCTTGTGCGACGGATAGTTCGCGTTCGCGTCGCCGTCGAGCAGGACTTCGTTGTCCGGGCCCGTGCTGTACGCGGTCCACTGGTGGGCGCCGCTGTTGGCATCGAAGGCCGACACCCGGCCGCGGACGCCGAACTCACCACCCGAGATCCCCGCGATGACGATTTCCTTGCCCGACTTGGTCTTGATGTAGATCGGGGCGTTGGTCATCGTGGCGCCCTGCTTGTACCCGTTGGCCTCGACGCCGGCGTTGGAGTGGTCGGGGTGCTTGGCCTTCCACAGCTCCTTGCCGGACTTCGCGTCGAGCGCGATCAGCTCACCCTGCAGCGCCTCGATGTAGATCTTGCCGCTCGGGCTGTAGGCCAACCCACGGTTCACCAGATCGCAACAGGCGATTGGAATCGCGTCGGGTGACTGGTTCGGCACGTACTTCCAGATCTGCGGCGCCCCGGCCTTGGACAGGTCGAGCGCGAACACGATGTTGGGGAAGGACGTGTTGACGTACATCACGTTGCCGACGACGAGCGGATTGCCTTCGTGGCCGCGCAGCGTGCCGGTCGAGAAGGACCAGATCGGCCGCAGCTCGCCCACGTTCGACGTCGTGATCTGCTTGAGCGGACTGAAACGCTGCAAGCTGTAATCACGACCGGTCATCTGCCATTCGCCCTCGGGTGCGTTCAGGGTCCATGCCCCCGTTCGCGCCGCTTGGGCGTTGGCGGACACGGCGACGGCTAGGCTCAGCCCCGCCGCCATCCCGCCCGACAGCACCTTCTGCGTAAAACGGTTCATAACTGACCTCAGGATGAAGGGTGGTTCTACTGCTCTACTGCATTCGGGTGTCGCGTGCTGCGAATGCCGGAAGTCCAAGCGATCGCGCGGCGGCCGGGGGACCCCGCTCGCCGGTCGATCCGAAGCCTCCAGCCGCGTGGGAGCGCCGGAGCCTGCTGCTGCACGAGACGGAGATTTGGGTGTGGCTGACGCGGGGAAGCTGGAGACGCGAGGGATGCCGCGGAGAAGCATCGTGCCGGTACCGACGCCAGCACGTGGTCTGGTGCCACATCGGCCCTACGCCGCGGGCACCGCGCGGAATCGCGCTGTCCGAAGAGGGATTGGAAGTGGAGCCTACGGTGGATGCGAACGGGGACAATCCCATCTCACCCCTCAGCGTCGTCGCTGAACCGCGTTGTGTGTCAGTAAGGACTGCAGTTGGGGGGCGGCCAATCAGCGATGCTGCCGCCATCTGTGTTCCGGTTCCGTTGCCGCCAGAGCGCCTTCGGAAACCGGCCAAGTCGCCGAATACGGGAGGCTTAGAGGGGCAACTATACATCGTGCAAAATGAACTGTCAATCAGGGAATCCGGCCGCCTCCGCCCGCCAGACCCGGGCACCGGTCCCCGCGAATCCGCCCTCGAAAACCTGCCCGGCCGTCCCGACCAGTCCGCGGGCTCTCCGGGCCAGCGACGTCGCCGCCTCTTCGCCCTCCACCAGACCGTAGACCGCCGGCCCCCAGGAGCTCTGACCCACCCCCGCTGCGCCCCACTCGGCCATGCGTTCCACCAGCGTGGCCGTCGGGCCGGGAGCGAAGATGCCACCCTGCTGCGGCGCGAACCACGCCCCGGTGATCCGCTGTACCTCCGTCAGGGCAGAGCCGAAGCTGGGCAGGTCCGCCTCGACCAACGCGGGAAGGAGCTGCATCAGGACCAGATGCGCCACCCGCTCGACGTGACTGTCCGGCGGTGGTGGCAGCCGATCGAACGCCGCAGCTTCCGCCTCTCCGCTCAACCCGGGAGCGCCCCGGGGCACCGCGATGACGCAGCGCCACCGCTCCGGAACCGCGAACCGGGCGAGCAACGGCGCGATCTCGCTCGAGCCGGCCCGCCGTCCGCCCTCCACGATGAAGCCCCCCAGCGCGAATGTCCAGATGCCGATCGCCGAGCGCCGCCCCCGGGACACCGCCCGGGCCAGTTCCAACGGACCAGCCTCCAGCCCCGCGAGCTCCGCCAGGGCTCGGGCCACGGCCAGCCCCAGCTGCGTTCCCGACCCCAATCCGCTGTGCGCCGGGATGGTGCGGTGAACCAGCACCCGGGCGCCGGTGGCCAGCCGGTGATACTCCAGAAATCGGCGGGCGAACTGCTCCACCCGCTCCCGGTCGGGCCCTTCCACCCGAAGCTCAGCGGCCGGCGCGGCCTCCAGCAGCACCGAGGGAGTCGGCACTCCGGCGCCGAGCCCGCCGAAGCGCCGGCCCAGGCTGCCGCGAAGGTCCAGCACGCCAAAGTGGAGGCGCGCGCCCGCTTCCACCAGCACGCTATTTCGACTGGACATAGTCGGTCAGAAACCCCATCGCCTCCCGCTCCCGCGGTCCCGCGGTCTTGTCGACGACCACCTGCAGGCGAGCGTATTCCTCGTGGATCTGCTCCATCGGGATCAGGTGGGTCCGGGTGGCCAGGATGGCCGCCTCCAGCACCGCGTGGCGTGCCCGGTTGAATCCGATGAACTCCCGGGAGTGGCCGCGGTGTACCACCCGGCCCTCGATGCGGGAGCGAGGCGGGGTGTCGTCGATCGCGGCCACCTCGATCTCCCGCCAGGAGCACGCAGCCTCCAGTACCGCGCCGCGCACCACTGTGGCGGGGACCCAGGGGAACTGGGGGCTCGAGATGGCGCCCTGGGCGAACAGCATGACATCGTCGGTCAGGTTGATCACCGCCGCGCGCGAGTCGTGGAGGTTTCGAAAGGTGGTGGTCTCCAGGAACGGCTTGAGGACGATGATCTTCTCGCCCCATTCGACCCCCATCGGAGCGAAGTTGATCGACCCGTCCGCGGCCATCGATGTGACGATAGTCTCGATGATCACCGCACCAGATCCACCGGTGGCGGGTGGGAGGCGAGGGTATCCACCTGCGGGTAGGCCGGCACCAGGGCGCCATCGGCGGCCACCGGGACCGATCGTGGAGCCGCCGGAACCCCGTGGAGGAAGTGATCGAGCAACCGGTAGCCGTGCTCGGTCAGCACTGACTCGGGATGAAACTGAACGCCGAAGACCGGGAACCTGGCGTGCTGAACCGCCATGATCTCCCCATCTTCCGCCGTGGCGGTGATCTCCAGCTCGGGCGGCACGGAGGCTGGCGCGATGACCAGGGAGTGGTACCGGGTGGCCCGGAATGGGGACGGGATCCCGGTGAAGAGTCCCTTCCCGCGGTGGTGAATAGGGGAAGTCTTGCCGTGCATCGGCCGGCCGGAGCGGACGATCTCACCGCCATATGCCGCCCCGATGCACTGGTGCCCCAGGCACACGCCGAGAATGGGAACGGTGGGGCCCAGCCGGCGGACGACCTCGGTCGAGATCCCCGCTTCGGCGGGAGAGCACGGTCCCGGAGAGATGATGATGTGGGAGGGAGCCAGACCCCGGATCTCGTCCGGCGTGACCGCGTCGTGCCGGCGCACCACCGGGACCTCCCCCAGCTCGCGGACGTACCGCGCCAGGTTGTAGACGAAGGAGTCGTAATTGTCGATCAGCAGGATCATCGCGCTCGGAATCCCTGGGCCAGCGCTCCGATCAGCGCCTGGGCCTTGTCCAGCGTTTCCCGGTACTCCAGCTCGGGTTCGGAATCCGCTACGATGCCGCCGCCGGCCTGGAAGTATACCCGCCCCCGGAGAGCCAGATAGGTACGGATGACGATGCTGGTATCCATCGCTCCGGTGGTACTGAGGTAGCCGATCGAGCCGCAGTACACCCCGCGCCGAGTCGGCTCCAGCTCGGCGATGATCTCCATGGCGCGAACCTTGGGTGCACCGGTGATGGAGCCCCCCGGGAAGGCCGCCCGCAGCAGGTCGACGGCGCCGGTGCCCGGCTCCAGCTCGCCCACCACGGTAGACACCAGGTGGTGGACGGTCGGGTGGTGCTCCAGGGCGAAGAGCTCGGGAACCCGGACGGTGCCCGGCCGGCAGACTCGCGACAGATCGTTCCGCAGCAGATCCACGATCATCACGTTCTCCGCCCGGTCCTTGTCGCTCTCCGAGAGCGCGCGGCCCAGCGCGGCGTCGTGCATCGGACCGAGGCCGCGTGGACGGGTACCCTTGATCGGCCGGGTCTCGACCTGGCGGCGGTTTTCGTCCAGCCGGAGGAACCGCTCGGGGGAGGCGCTCACCACCTGGAGGTCGCCGAAGTCGAGGTACGCCGCAAAGGCGGCCGGGTTACGCCCGCGGAGTCGGCAGTAGAGGTCGAACGCCGGCTCGGTGAGCGGCGCTTCGAATCGCTGGGATAGATTGGCCTGGAAGATGTCGCCCGCGATGATGTATTCCCGCACCCGGGTGACGGCGTCGAGATAACCCCGGTGAGTGAAGGTAGAGCGAAGGCCGATGTTCTCGGCCTCGTCGACACCCACCACCGGATAGGCTGGGGCGGGTGGGCAGTCTGGACCGGGGGCGGAGGGCCTTTCCGGGCTGGCTGCAGGAGTAGCGGGGACGGCCAGGCGAGCCTGTACCATCGAGAGGCGCTCGCGGGCCCGCCGCTCCCGTCTGGGGCCGGTCTCGGGAATCCCGGTCGAAATCACCCACGCCGTATCCAGCCGGTGATCCCACGCTATGACCCAGTCATACAAGCCCAGCACCACGTCGGATATGGCGAGGTCGTCGAAGCGGGCGCCCGGAAGTCGCTCGAGCACTCCGCCGTAGTCGTACCCGACGTACCCCGCGGCTCCTCCCTGGAAAGGCGGGAGACCCGAGACCGGCTCCGCGGCGAAGGCCTCCAGGAGTTCCTCCACCGCCAGGAGCGGGTCGCCGGGCGCGCTGCTCCACTCGCCGCGGCCGTCCCCCATCGAGGTGACGGCGCCCTTTCCCCGGACGACCCGCCAGGGATCCGCGGTGAGAAAGGAGTAACGGCCGAGCTGATGCACCTCGCCGGCGGCGGTCCCGGCAGTAGCTCTGGCCGTGGCGCTGTCGAGGAAGAGCAGGTATGGCAGGTCCAGGAATCGCGCCGCGATCTCCGCCGGGTCACCCGCGGGTCCCAGGTTCTCCACCAGCGGGCCGACGTTCATGAGCCTTCCGCGCGCCGCGGCGCCGCTTCATCCACCCGGCGGCGGTGCTGGGTGAGCTTCACGTGCTCCGAGCGAACATCGTCCGGCGGCGTGAGATACCCCCAGGCGAGAGCCCCCTCCTGCCGGTAGGTCTTCCCCAGCGTAATGGCGAGCTTGGCCTTCATCAGTTCCCGGCCCAGATAGAAGGCGTGACTCGCCTCGTCCACTCCGAGCTGTCCGAAGATCTCCTGAATGTCGGTGCCGCGCACGAAGATCTGGCTGTTGAACACGGTGATCGTCGAGCGGTCGGTGAAGATGCGGAAGTTGGCGTCCCTCACCGCCGCATGGAGCTGCCGGAGTTCCTCCTCTCCATACTCCAGGATCACCGGGTCCTTCACCGTAAGCAGCCGGTCGTCGATTCCCTTGGGCAGGGTGCGATGCTGCACCGCGTGATGCATGAGCCGGCGCGCGACGTCGATCTCGCGAACGGCCCCCCGCGCCCAGGGAATTACCTCGGTGGTGAGGACCGCGCTGACCCCGATCTCCTCGCAGATGGCCAGCAGCAACGCGTGCACCCCGGTCGTGTCGGCGCTGGTGAGCTCGGTGATGTTGCCCACTCCCATCAACTGGCCCGCCGCCGGATAGCGCCGGTGAACCTCCGCGTACCGCTCCAGCGAGGCCATGAAGCCGAACCCGATCGGCTCGATCACCGGATCGATGAGGTAAGGCACACCCCAGCGCTCCAGCGCCTGGATGCTGCGATCGAGGGTCTCCAGCCCTTCACCGGAGTCGGGGATGACCACCACCCGCGCTCCGCCCAGCTCGCGCGCCACCTCGAGGTTGGACCCGTTCACGCTCAGCACCAGCTCGGCCCCGGCCTCGACCGCGGTCCGGATCTCGGTCGGGTCGAAGCTGTCCACACTGACCCTGATTCCCGCCGCGCGGAGCTCGCGGACGATGTCGCCCAGCCAGGGAAAGGGGACTCCGGGCGTACAGCCGACGTCGATCAGGTCGGCGCCGCTGGTATGGAAGTACTCGGCGGCCGCCCGAACCGCATCGCGGGAGAGCCGCGGCGCGTTGTTGATCTCGGCCAGGATCTCGATGGTATAGGCACCGTAATCGAGCGCCGCCCCGGCCTGCCCGAAGTACCGTGGAATCTCCCGCAGATCCTTGGGACCCTTCTCGACCCGGACGCCGAACCGGTCGCTCAGGATCGAGGTTTCCCCCTCACAGAGCCCCGGAATGAGGACCAGCTCGGTGCCGGCAGGCACCTCCAGAAAGCGGGCGATCCACGGCGTGGTCATCAACGCCGCCACCGTAATCTTGAGCACCGCCACCGCGGCTTCGAACGGCGGGTGCATCTCCTCGAGGACGCGCCGGAGCGCCGGCTCGGCGAGCCTGCCGGTGACGAAGAGGACCTTGGCCGGGCTTACCGTGGATCCCCCGGCCGGACCCACTTGTTGGGCGTACCCTCCAGCGCACCACCCTGTGGCCGCCAGAGCACGTGCTCCTCGATCTTCCGGGCGAGCTCGAAGTCCTTGTCGGTGATCCCGCCGGCCGCATGGTTCTGCAGCTTCACGGTGAGACGACCCCAGGTCACCGTGAGGTCCGGATGGTGATACGCCGCCTCGGCCAGGTACCCGACGGCGTTGACCAGCATCAGCGTGGTTGGCCAGCCATCGGTCTTGTACACCCGGCGGATCCATCCATCCTCGTAGTACCAGCCGGGCAGCGCCTTGAGCCGCTCGGCGATCTCGGAATCGTTGTAGGTTCGTTCCTTGGTGGCTGGCATCTCGGTCTCCTTAGTGTGTTTCCGGTTCTACATGACCACGCCGCCGTTCACCATGATCATCTGGCCGGTCATGAAGGCGGACGCGTCCGAGGCGAGGAAGACGGCGGCTCCGGCAAGGTCATCCGGCACGCCCCACCGTGCCAGTGGAGTCCTGGCCACCACCTCGGCTCGGAAGCCCTCGTCGGCATCCTGCCCGAACGCGGTCTCGATGAAGCCTGGCGCCAGGATGTTCACCCGGATCTCCGGAGCGATCTCGCGGGCGAGCGACTTGCTGAAGCTCATGATGCCGCCTTTGGCGGCAGAATAGAGGATAGGGTTCTCTCCGGCCATGCCGAGGCAGACGTGATCCCAGGACATGTTGATTATGGTGCCGCCGCCGCCCTGAGCCCGCATCAGATCGACCGCGGCCCAGGAGGCGAGCACTGTACCGCGCAGGTCGACCGCCAGCAGCAGGTCCAGCTTCTCCAGCCGGGAGCGCCGGCCACCCTGACCGGTGAGAATGTCGGCACCGGCGTTGTTGATCCACGCGTCCACCCGGGGGAAGCGCCGGCGCAGCTCGCCAGCGAGCGCGGTGACCTCCGTCTCGACACTGACGTCGACCCGGAATACCTCGGCCCGGCGGCCAAGGCTGCGGATCTCCGCCGCCGTCTCCTCGCCGCCGGCCGCGTTGCTCCGGTAGGTTATGGCC
This sequence comes from Gemmatimonadales bacterium, assembly GCA_036265815.1. Lineage (NCBI taxonomy): Bacteria > Pseudomonadati > Gemmatimonadota > Gemmatimonadia > Gemmatimonadales > Gemmatimonadales bacterium. The sequence continues at coordinate 87,640 of DATAOI010000027.1, read as the reverse complement.
ACGTCGGCGCCGGCCCGCGCGCACCCCAGGGCGATGGCTCGGCCGATTCCACTCGACGCGCCGGTCACGAGCACGATCTTCCGGTCCAGCATCGCCCGCCTCCCCTGGCAGGTGGGCCCGCAGTAACTTCTTAAATCCTAACATATCAGAGCCTTAGCATCTCACAAGGGAGCACGGATGCAGTTGCTGGTGAGCGTGCGATCGGCAGCGGAAGTGGGGGCCGCCCTCGCCGGCGGGGCCGATATCATCGATGCCAAGGAGCCGTCCCGCGGCTCGCTCGGTCCAGTCGATCGATCGGTTCTGCGGGAGATCGAGCGCAGGGTCCCGCCCGCCGTGCCGTTCAGCATGGCACTGGGCGATGTCGAGAACGGAGTCGACGCGGCGGGCGAGATCGGCGGACTGGACTTGAGATCCAGGCCGTCGGGAGTCTTCGTGAAACTGGGGCACGCCCGGCCGCCCGCGATCGAAGCTGAGACCTCCTTACGCGCCGCGATCCTCGCGGCGAGGACGGCCCTTTCGCCGTTCAAGGTGGTGCTGGTTGCCTACGCGGACCGTGGCGCGACGGCTGGTCTGGTCCCCCGGGAGGTAGTGAGGCTCGCCGCCCGGATCCAGGCCCACGGTGTCCTGCTCGACACCTGGAGCAAGGATGGCGGTGATCTCTTTGCCTTCATGACACCGGGTCAAGTGAAGGCCTGGGTCGAGGCGGCGCGCACGGCTGGACTGATGCCCGCCGTCGCGGGGTCCCTCCGGGCCGAGAGCCTCGGGTCGATCCGCGAGATCGATCCTGATGTCGTCGGAGTACGCGGGGCCGCCTGCACCGGCGGGCGCGAGGGTACGATCGACCTGGAGAAAGTTCGCACGCTTCGCCGGACGCTTGACGCGCTGCAGCCTCATCCGGTGAGGTGAGGGCGTCGCGGGCGAAACGCCAGAGCGATGCAGCCCCGACCGCCGCTCGAGACGGTATAACTCTCCGTCAGGTAAGCGCTTCATGGTGGCCGGCAGAGGGCATGAGTATTGCTCGCTCGACGGTTGTTCGGGGTCGGCATCCCATTACCCGGTCTCGAGTTGGCCGCCCTTCCGCTCTCCCGTCGCCAGGACATCCGCGTGACGCTCCGCTCGACGCCCCTGCAGAGCAGGTTCGGCCGCCGACTGCTCCTGTTGTTCGTCGGCTGTGCCGTCGTGCCGATCGCGGTGGTGGCCGGAGTGTCCTATCGCCACGTCACCCAGCAGCTCCGCACCCAGAGCGAAAGCCGCCTCCGCCAGAGCAACAAGGCCCTGGGGCTTGCCATCTTCGAGCGCCTCCTGCTGCTGGACGCCACCCTGAAGAGCATTCCCCCGCGCGCCCTTCAGCCAGCCGGGGCCAGCCAGCGTGGCGGGCCGCCTGAGGCGCCCGTCCAGCCCAGTCGCGCCACACGGGGCAACCGTCCGCAAGGCTTTGGTAAGGAGGGACGGCTGGCGCTGGGAGGAGTGGTCATCGATCGCGCCGGGACCAGCAAGCGGCCATCGCCGGATCGCTGGGATCGGGAGGCCAGCCGGACACTCAGCGCCGGCGTGGACCTGCTGGCCCGCCGGCGGTTCGTTGCGCTGGAGTTCGTGCCGGAAGACACCGCCGGCCGGGTGTCGGTCTTCGGACGGCTGGACCACGTTCCGGCGCTCACTCCTGCGAACCAGAGCGACCTCTCGCTCGGGCTCCCGCTGATCCTCGGCGAGCAGCGGGATGGCCTGCCCACGCGGATCTATCTGATCCGCCGGGTTCAGCGTCGAGGCAACCTGCGCGGGCTGCTGGTCGGCGAGATCAGTCCCCAGTTCCTCTGGGGTACCCTCGATCAGAACATGCCGTCACCGGCGACCCTGATCTCCGTGACCGATGAGTCGGGCCACCTGCTCTTCGCGTCGTCCACGGCATCCCAGGTCTCCAGCGACGAGCTGATGTCCCAGGTCGAGCCCGGGGTGAGCGAGGCGGCCGCGACCAGAACCGATCAACCTCCGTTCGTATCGGCGGCCTCGCCGATCCTGCTCGACGAAGCGTTTGCCGCGCCGGTCTGGACGCTGGTGCTGAGCCAGACGCGAGACGAAGTGCTGGGGCCGATGGTGGAGTTCACCAAGATGTTTCTCGGCGTGGTGCTGGTCTCCAGCCTCACGGTACTGCTGCTCAGTCTGAGTCAGATCCGGCGGAGCCTCATGCCGCTTGCCGAGCTGCAGCAGGGCACCCGGCGCATCGCCCAGCGGGACTTCGCCAGCCGGGTCAGCGTCTCCAGCCGGGACGAGTTCGAGGAGCTCGCCACCTCCTTCAACGCCATGGCCAGCCAATTGGGCCGCCAGTTCCAGGCGCTGTCGACCGCGGCCGAAATCGACCGCGCGGTGCTCTCGGCCACCAATACGGCGGAGATCGTGGATACGCTGCTCGTCCGGGTACGCGACGTCTTTCCCTGCAGCCTGGCGAGCGTGACGCTGATCGCTTCCAACGGATCGAGCTCCCTGACCAGCGTGGTTCACGATTACCGGGACGACACCCGCCGATACGCCCGGGTCCATCTCCGCTCCGCCGACGTACAGGACCTGCTCGACGGCCCCGAGCTCCAGCTGCTGGACCCGAGTGAGGTCGGCGCACCCTCCTATCTCGAGCCGCTCCTGGCACTGGAGCCCAACGCGGTGGTCGTCCTGCCGCTCCGCTTTCAGCATCAACTCATGGGGATCATCGCACTGGGCGACTCCGTCTCGAGCGGCCGGGGCGAGGACGACCGGGTCCAAGTCCGCCGGTTGGCGGACCAGGTGGCGATCGCACTGGTCAATGCCCAGATGCTGGAGCAGGTGCGGTCGCTGGCGTATTACGACAGCCTGACCGGGCTGCCCAACCGATTGTCCTACAAGGAGCGTCTGTCCCGCGCCCTGGAGGACGCGCACCGGAGTGGCCGCCAGGTGGCGGCGTTTTTCATCGACCTGGATCACTTCAGCCGGGTCAACGACAGTCTTGGCCACGAAGCCGGTGACCAGCTGCTCCAGCAGGTGGCGCTCCGGCTCCGAGGCTCCTGCCGCGAGCGGGAGGACGAGGTGGGGCCCGCCAGCCACACGCTTACCCCGGACGTCGCCCGGCTGGGTGGCGATGAGTTCACCGTTCTCATGCCTGGTCTCAGCGATCCCGAGGATGCCGCCAAGCTCGCCCGGCGGATCCTCTCCAGTCTGGCGCATCCGGTCCGGGTGGGCGACCGGGAGATCTTCGTCAACGCGAGCATCGGCATCGCGTTCTATCCCCAGGACGCCGAGGACCTCGAGACCCTGCTCATGCACGCCGACGCCGCGATGTACCAGGCCAAGGAGCAGGGTGGAGGCAGCTATCAGACGTACTCCCGGTCGATGAACGCCAGCGCGCTGCAGCGCCTGACGCTGGAGAACTCGCTCCGCCGCGCACTCGACCGGGAAGAGTTCGAGCTGCACTATCAGCCGATCGTCGACGCCCGGACCGGGGCCACGGTCGGTACCGAGGCGCTGGTGCGCTGGCGCCATCCGGACCTCGGCCTGCTGTTGCCTTCGGAGTTCATCGCGCTGGCGGAGGAGAACGGGATGATCGTGCCGCTGGGCGAGTGGGTGCTGCGGCGCGCCTGTCTCGACAACCGCGCGTGGCAGGCCCGGGGGTTGCCGCCGATCCGGGTGAACGTGAATCTCTCGAGTCGTCAGATCAAACGCAGTCTCATCGAGGCCGTCGGGCGGGTCCTCCAGGAATCCGCGCTGGATTCGCGCTATCTCGGGCTGGAGCTGACCGAGAGCGTCCTGGTGAATCATCAGAAGGAGGGCACCGACACGCTGCACGCGCTCCGGGCGATGGGTCTGCACCTGTCGGTCGACGACTTCGGCACCGGGTACTCGTCCTTCAGCTACCTGAAGCGCTTTCCCCTGGATACCCTCAAGATCGACCGCTGCTTCATCCGCGAGATCACCAGCCATCCGGACGATGCCGCCATCACCATCGCAATGATCGCGATGGGGCACGCGCTCGGGCTCAAGGTCGTGGCGGAGGGAGTCGAGACCGACGCGCAGAGTCTGCTACTGCGTCGGCAGGGGTGTGACGCAATGCAGGGGTATCTCTTCGGCCGCCCGGTGACGTTCGACCAGTTGACTGAGTTCCTCGCCGGGAACCGTCCCACCACGCGTACCATCCCGCGACGCACCCGGGTTCCCGAGTCCAAGGCCGGCTGACCCATCAGCGGGTCGCAGCGAGGAGTTGGGCCAGCTCGCCGATTCGATTCCAGGGCAGAAGCGTGCAGGGAAGACCGGCAGGCAGCACGGATCGGAAGCACGGATCCACCACCTTGGCACCCTCCACCGCTCCGGGTTTTACCAGGACCAGTCGCGAGGCATCGAGCGCCCCCGCGACGAACGCCGCCACGCTGTCGCTGGTGGCCTCCCATGCGTGCGGCAGGACGTCGGCGGCTCGCATCCACCGCGAGGGGGCGAGCACGGCGACGCCGGCCCTTCCGATGGCCTCCTCGATGGCTCCCGGGTCCTCCAGCATGGCCGCCCCTGCGATCCGCTCGGTCAGTACGTGCGCGTACTGATCCATCGCCAGGATCGACATCCAATGAGCGGCATCGGCGGACAGGCCGTAGGAGGTGTCGAACGCGCGCACCTGGTCGGCGAACGGCCCGCCGCCCGGCACCACCACAATGCGGTTGCCCTCTGCCAGCTGCGACACGGTGCGGCACACCAGGTCGAGCGCGCCGGGAACGGCGCTGAGTCCGCCTCCGACCTTGATCACCGTCAGCGCCCTCATCTGGGCAGGCTTGCCAGCTCGTCGGACAGCAGCCATGCCACGGCCAGAGCGGGCGCGGTGCGTGCCGCGGGGCCGAGCCGGTCGGACAACGGCATGACACGGAGACCGGCTCTCGAGGCGGCCTCTGCCGCGATGAAGTCGCCGAGGCCGGTCACGACCGCGGTGCTCACCCGCGGCCAGCGCTGCCGGACACGCTCCAGCGCCGCTGCCACCAGCTCCACCTGCGCTTCCGCCAGCGCTCGGGCGATCTCATCGATCGCAGCCTCGTCCAGCATCTCCCGGTCGCCGCAGACGACTCGGGCCAGCCGCTCCCCCGCGAACTCCCGGGTGGCCGGCCGGCCGTCCGGGCTCGGAACGGTGTAGTCGTCCGGAGCGAGGCGCCCCAGCCAGAGATGTACGTCTCCGATCAGCGCGAACCCCTCCGCCGAGACTGCGGCGCGGCCACCCCACAGCGGTACGTCTCGCGCCAGCGCCTCGGTCGGCGTACGGAGCGCGCCGGTGTAGACCAGCTCGCCACTCGAGAGCCTCGCCGGATCGGTCCGTCCCACGGCCTCGACCCGGCCTCCCACGATGGGGATGAGGTCGGTGGACGTGGTGCCGATGTCGATCAGGATCGCATCCGGAACCAGCCGACCCACCAGCCTGGCCGTGGCGGCCCAGTTCGAGGCGGCGACCTCGAGCGGTCGATTCCGCGCCTCCCCGGCACCGATGAAGCGTCCGCCGACAGTGTAGACCTGCAGCGGCTGGCCCGGCAGCGCGGTCGCCAGCGAATCCAGGATGAACTCGACTCCGTCGCGCTTGGTCCGGAACAGCTGCGAGAGCTCAGCGGTCATGGTGACGGCGTGGGGACTCCCCTCGGGGCACTCCAGGTCGCGCGCCAGCCGCAGGAGTGTGGGCACCAGGGCGTCAGGTTCGTGCCATAGCTCGTAGGGTGCGGAGACGGCCCGGAACTCCGGGCTCTCTCCGGCGCGGGGGTCTACCCGCGCGGCCTTGGTGTTCACCCCGCCGATATCCCACCCGATGACGGTCGTGGCGTCGCGTCTGGCCATCCGACTCCCGGCTCCGGTACTATGCTGAATGGAGATCATTCCCGTGATCGACTTGTCCGGCGGCGTCGCGGTCCATGCCAGGGCGGGGGACCGCGCGACCTATCAGCCGGTCCGGTCCGTCCTGCTCCCCGACGGCGCCGGCGATCCCATCGCTCTCATCCGCGCCTTTCGCGAGCAACTCGGCGCGGGAAGCTGTTATCTCGCCGATCTGGATGCCATTGCCGGTGGCGCGGTTCAGAGCGCCGCCATTCGCCACATGGCCGAGCCGGAGGGGGCGGCCGGTCCACTGCTGGTGGACGCGGGAACTGATTCACCGGACCGCGCCCTGGAGCTCCTCTCCTATGGCGCCAGCGTCGTCGTCGTGGGCCTCGAGACGCTCCGCGACTTTGCTGGCCTCGTTGAGGTCATCGATGCTGTCGGGACTTCCCGGGTCGTCTTCAGCCTCGATCTGCGCATGGGCGGACCCCTCGTTCACTCACGCTTCGAACCCAGGGACGGTCCGATGACTGATGCTCTGAGCCTCGCCGCCCAGGCGATAGAGGCCGGGGCCACCTGCCTGCTGGTGCTGGATCTCGGGCGAGTCGGGACGGGACGGGGTTTGGATCTGGAGCTACTCGAGAAGCTACGGCGCCGCTTCCCTCACGTTCGGCTGCTCGCCGGCGGTGGCGTAGGGAACCCCCGCGATCTCGAGCGGATGCGCGATGCGGGGTGTGATGGCGCCCTGGTGGCCAGCGCGCTCCACGACGGAACCGTTACTGCCGACACCTTCGGTATGTTCGCCGCGGAGATGCGGGAGGCCAGCGACAGGGAGTCTGGCGCTTCCCGCCGCGAAACGCCTGAGGCGGTGAACCGGATAGGTGAGTCTCGTCAGTCCGACGCGAGATTCTCGCGGTAGGTCGCCGACTGCCCGTAGTTCTCCTCAACCTCGAACTCCAGCAGCGTCAGATGGCCGTACCCGCTCCGGGTCAGCTCCTCACGCACCCGCGACCCGAGGTACTGTGCCAGCATTTCCGCCGTGCTGTTCTTGATGGGGAGCAGGGCACAGTCGCTCTTGGGGAAGACATACGTTGGCTCCCCGAAGTAGTCCACCGCGAGCCGGCCCCCCTCGTCCCGAAAGGCCAACTTGGGGTTCTCGGTCGGCAGCAGCACCTTGTGGTCGATCTCGTCGACCAGCTGCCGGGTGATCTGCTTGAGGACGCTGAAATCCAGGACCAGGTTGCACTCGGTATCCACGCTGCCTTCGACCGCCACGCCGACCCGGTAGTTGTGTCCATGCAGCGACTCGCACTGGTGGCCCCGGAACGTGATGAAGTGCGCCGAGGCGAAGACCAGGTAGTCCTTGCTGACTTGTACGCGGAAAGTGCTCTGCACGACGTTCTCCTCAGCGGTCCCAACCGCCTTCAAGTATAACGACGAAGAGCGCGGCACAGGTGAGATCCGCCGTAGTGCCGGGATTCCGGCTGTTGGTCGGATCTCGAAGCTCGGCGTCCAGTCTGGCGAGTGCCTCCCGGCCGGCGGCCTGTCTCACTCCGCCCGTGGCCGTGACCTGGCGGGCGCGCCGGGAAACGGCCGCGGCTGCGTCGGCGCCTAGCTTCCGGGCGATGTGCGTGTCCGGTCCGGTCCCAAGCAGAGCCAGGAATGCCTCGACCGTCGCATCGCTCCAGGCCAGCCCGTCCGCGCGGGCGGCGCGAAGTGCCGGAGCGCCGACCTCGAAGGTGGTGGCGAAGTCGGTGACGTATTCCCGGGCGACCGCATCTCGCTCCGCTGCCAGGGCCATCGCCTGGCGCAGCGTCACAGTCGGTGCTGCGGCTACATCCTCCACGTCGGCACGCCCGAGCCCGCCCGGCCGGGCCAGTCGGATGGCGGCGTAGACCGCGGCGGCATCGTCTACGGTGGTCTCCGACAGCACCCCACGCACCCGGTCACGCAGGGTGCCACCAGGACGGACCGCCGCGCGGGCCAACGGCGCCAGCAGCAGGATGATCCCCAGATTGGTATTCGCCCGCGCCCAGCGAGCGGTGGCCTCGGCGGCCGCCTGGATGACCTCGCCGAGGGGCCGGCTCCCGGCCGTGCTCAGCGCCGGGCCGATGGCCACGGCACTCGCCAGAAAGTCCTCATACCGCGTATCGCGAAAATGCCGCTCAGGCGCGACGTTGCCCGGTTTCGGAGCGCTGGCCTCGAGCAGGCAGGCGAGCTGGGCCGCCGCCGCCACGTCCGCCGGACTGCTCAGGCCCTGCATCCGGTGAGCTGATCGACGATGGCTCCCGCGACGTCCAGCCCCGTGGCCTCCTGCAGCCCTTCCCAGCCGGGAATGCCGTTGACCTCCAGCACGTGGAGCGTGCCATCTCGCGCCGGCAGAAGGTCGACCCCGGCGTACTCCGCGCCCACCGCGGCGGCGGCCCGGACGGCGAGGCTGGCCCAGTCCCCGGGCAGCTCGAGCGCGCGGGCGCTGCCGCCGCGGGCCAGGTTGGTTCGCCACCCTTCCGACCGCCGCTCGATCGCTCCGAGCACTCGCCCGCCCAGCACAAACGCACGGATGTCACGGCCCTCGTGCTCGATGGCCCGCTGCAGGTAGAACACGCCGCGGATCTGTTCGACGGTCTTGAAGACCCGAAAGGCCATGTCTTCGTCGCTCACCCGTACCATGCCGAGTCCCATCGAGCCGAACAGCGGCTTCAGGATGACGTCGCCCATGGCGCGGAAGGCGGCGAACGCTTCGTCCACGCTCTCACAGACGATCGTCTCCGGCGTGGGGATGCCGCATTGTTCGAGCAGTGCCGAGGTCCAGAATTTGTCGACCGTCCGCTCGATCGCTCGCGGGGAGTTCATGAGCCGGACGCCGCGGTCCTCCAACCGATGCAGCGCGTCCACCCGGTAGATGATCTGTTCCAGCGATCCGGAAGGGATGATGCGGGCGAGTACCGCGTCGGCGTGGTCGAGCTCGGCCGTACCGCTTCGGAGACCGGCCTGGCGCCCGATGGTCGCGACCAGGCCCTCGTAGGGCACGATGGCCCCGGTGTGCCCGCGCGCCTGGAGCGCGCGGGTCAGTTCACGGGTGTGCCACCCTTCACGGGCGGCGAGGACGACGAGATGCAGGCTACTGTTGCTCGCCGATGAGGCCGGTGAGGCCGTTGGTCACGAAGTTCTTGAAGTCATCGCCCACTTTCTTGAAGCCAGGCGTAGCGGTGCCCTTCTTGAGCTCGTCCATCGAGTTGAAGCAGAGCTCCGCCTGCCGGTACTTGGCCGGAGCGGAGCCGTCGAGGTTCGAGACGAACCTGGTGAGGTCGGCCCGCACGAAGCCGATCTCCTTCTGTACCGCGCCCACCAGCGGCAGGTGGGTGGCCGCATAGTACTTCTCGAACGCCGCGGTGTCCTTGGGCGTGTTGTAGATGACGGTGACCAGGGCGGGGCAGGCGGCCGTCCCCTTGTCGCCCGTTTCCACCGCCACCATGCCGACCAGACCGTGGGTGTCGAAGTTCTTGAAATCGTCGCCCACTTTCTTGAAGGCCGGGGTGGCCGTGCCCTTCTTGAGGTCCTCCAGCGAATTGAAGTAGAGCTCGGCCTGGCGATAGAACGCCGGCTTCTTCCCGTCCAGCGCGCTGATGAACCTGGTCAGCTCCGCCCTGGTGAAGCCGATCTCCTGCTGGCCCGCGCTCACCAGCGGCAGGTGGGTCTCCCGATAGTACTTCTCGAACGCCGCGGTGTCCTTGGGGGTCTGGTACAGCACCGTCACGATTGCCTGGGGCCCGGTCGGCGCCGGGGCGGGCGCGGCCGCCGCGGTGGTGTCGGCCGCGGGAGTCTCCGCCGCTTTGTCGGCGGGCTTGCTGCACGCCGTGAGGGCCATCGCGGGAACCAGCCACCAACTGGGAAACCGTCGCATCGGAAGCTCCTGGGTCAGCGTGGATTGTCCGGATCAGCTGGGGTAGCACGAGGCCGTGAGCACCTCGGCGTTGAGCTGTCCGGCGTGGAATGTCCGCCCGGTTTCGGCGCTGGTGAGCCAGACCTCCGCCGGGCTGAACAGCAGGGGGTCGATCTTGTAGAAATCGCCTTGGTAGCGCTGAAAGATGTCGTAGAACGCGGTGCCGTAGTCCCGGGACGAGGAGGCCGGCACCTTGGGCGCGAGCTCCGCCAGCTCGGCGTCGCCCGCGCGAACGAGGTACCGCGCCTGACCCCCGTAGAGGATGCAGTCGTTGGTGCGACCGATGGCGCGAAGGTCGTTCTTTGCCACCGGTGGAATCGGCGCCGTGCCCATGGCGCTCACCATCCGAGTCACGTCGAAGCCGAGCGTCTCCATCTTGTGCAGGCCTGTCTCCAGGATTCGAGCCGAGATCTGCACCCCGCCGGCGATACTCGCCGTGGGCGCGATGACGAAGGTGAGCTGGGATGGCTGAAGGTGCGCCTTCTGCGCCACCCAGGCGGCCACCGCATCGGTGGGGAGCGTTCGGCCCTCCAGCACCAGCACGCCGCGGGTGGCCTCCTCCGCGTAGGCCAGCTTCTCGAACAGCTCGCGCTCCACCCGGGCGTGCGCCCGGAGCGGCCCGGATCCCATGGCGAAGAACTTCTCCACCGAGATAGCCCAGCCGGCGTACTGCGAGGCCATGCAGGAGACGGCGGGATGGTCGGTCCAGACAGTGACCCCCGCCCAGGCCTGGCCGCCGATCTGCAGCGGAGTGTACGCCACGTTACCCAGGCCCCCCATGCAGATCTCCGCCAGCGCCAGCCCGGCGTCGTAGCCGCCGTCGGCCTCTACGCCGGCGTCGATCACCCGGGCGCCCCCCGGGAGCGTGGTGGCCTTCACCCGGAGCGTCGAGGCGTGCTCCTCCATCCCGTCGGCGATCTCCGCGGCCAGGTCGTTCATCCGCAGTGTGGTCATTCCGCTGTCCATGAGTGTGGTCATTCCGGAGTCCATGCGAGAATTTCTCCCTTGCCCAGGTCGGCCAGATCGCCGCTGTACCGCCGGTAGAAGCCCATGAGGTGTCGGTCCTCCACAGGAAGGCCATGGCGGGACTGCAGGTGGGTGAAGGTGACCCGAAGGTGCACCGGCTGGTAGGTGCAGGCGTACCGGTACGTGGGCGGCACGGTCACGGAGCCGAGCGCCACCAGCGAACCCCGCTTGGACCAGAGGCCAGCCGCCGCGCCGATGCCGCCGAAGACGATGACGGTGCCCGCGATCATGCCCGCCCCCGCGTGACTCCCAGCGCTCCCCGCGATCACGACGAGCCCCCGGCGCATCCGCGCGCCCGCCTGCGGGCCGGCGGACCCTCGCACGATGAGCTCGCCCCCGGTCATGCCCAGACCGGCCTCGCGTCCGAGATTGCCTTCGACGATCACCTCGCCCTCCGACAGTCGCGCGCCGAGCCGGTCGGCCTCGGCCAGGTCGCCCTCGAACCGGATCCGGCCCTGGGGCTCGCCCCCGAGGTCGAACAGGTCTCCCACCGTGAGCGCTCCATGACCCTCTACGGCAACCGGACGCCGGGCCAGTTCGGCCGCCCCGAGCGTTGCCCAAGGGGTGGACAGGACATCTCCCAGGTCGGCACGTGCCGGGAGCGGGGCACGAAGCCGGGCACGCAGCCCGTCGCTCACGCCGGCGCCTCGGCGGCCATGATCTTCCGCAGGTGGAAGTGGTGCGGGCCCAGCTTCCCGCCGTAGTTCCCGGCCGTGATGGAGACGACGCCCTCTTGGCATGCGGCGTCGATCCCCACCCGCATGGCTCCGGCGATGGCATCGGCGTCGGTGCCGTTGATGACGATCTCGAGCACCGAGTTGACCCCGTCGGGCAGGGCGGACGCGGTCACCGCGCGCAAGGTGGGGCAGAATGCGTCGTTGGTCGAAGCGATCATGCTCTTGATTCGCCGGGATCCCACCTTGCTCCCGCTGCGGACGACGCCGCCGGGAAAAGGCAGGATCACCCCGGTCCGGGAGGACATGACATCGGCCGCGGCTTCCGCCGCAGCCAGGGCCGCGTCGGCGCCCCGCGCCAGGATCAGGAAGTTTCCCCCGCCGACCCCCTTCTGCATGCCGAACTTCTCTTGAACCAGGAACTCGCCCTCCATTACCGGGATCCGCCAGAATCGCTCGCCGGCGATGACCTTGCTCGCCTGAAAGCCATCACCGAAGAAGCGGAGCGCCGAGCCGACGCCGACACGGTCGGGCACGCCGGGGAGGCCGTCGTAACAGGCGGTGGTGGGACAGGTGAGCACCGTCTGCCCGATGCGCTCGATCAGGCGCTTGCCCATGTCATCCTTGCCCATGGTCATGAAGAGGATGCTGACGCCGGGCCGCCCGTCCGGCGTGTCTCCGCTGCCCAGCAGCCGCTCGATCCCCGCCTCGCACTTGCAGCCGATCACCGACGTGGCGAAGCCGGTGAGCTTGAGCGCGGCCTCGCGGGCCCAGCGTTCGTTCCGGGCGGTGATGATGATTCGCGCCACCCGCATGGTGAACGCTTCCGCGAAGGTGTCCTCGATGAAGACGCCGCGGAGGTTCATGAGGTCGCCCTCATCCGACCGGCACCGGATCGCCGGGCAGGTTCTGCACCGGGTAGTTGGCGAAACAGACCGAAGAGAAGGCGTCGAAGTGGCGCTTGAGGCCGGGTAGCACGGCCGGGTCGTAGCCCGGGGCCACCCGCAGCCGGCGGCCCCGAAGGGCACGGCGGAGCTGTCCCTCCTCCACGATCAAAGCGCCCTGCTTAAGCACATAGCGCGGTGTCGCGAACATCTTGGCCAGATCAGTTTCCCGGCTGTAGATCGTCACGTCCGCGTCCGCGCCGGGTCCGAGGTGGCCCTTCCGAGTCAGCCCCAGCAGCCGCGCGGGTCCCGCACGAGTGATGATGGCGATCTCGTTCAGGCTGTATTCCCGCGCCAGTCCGTCGGCCAGGGCACTTCCCGCGAGCAGTCTCGGATTCGCCAGCTTGAGCCGCTCGTCCCGGACCGAGCGGTCCATCAGCAGCTGGATGAGAGCGGGGTACGAGAGAAAGGAGCCGCCGTTCGGGTGATCGGTAGACAGCACCACCCGCCAGGGGTCCTGGCTCAACAGGAACAACTCGAGCCCGATCGCCCACTGCAGCGCGGAGACGGCCGCCTTGTCCTTGTAGGTGAGCGGCACGATGCCGCATCCGGTCTCCAGCTCGATGTCGATGTTGGTCCACCGCCGCCCGCTGCTCTTGTGAAGCAGGTATTCCACCGGCGCGTCCGCCGTGATCGTCATGGCGGGCCCGAACATCACCTGGCCCACGTCGGTGCTCACCTCCGGGTGGGCGTTGACGTACTCGATCACCTTGGAGGCCGCCGAGCTCCACGGCTGGCCGTTGCCGCCGCCGTAACAGTGGAACTGGAGATGGGTGAAGTGCGCCCGTCGGCCGGCCAGGGCCTCCATGCTCGCGAGCGTGGTCGCGGCGTTCCCCGCCACGCCCAGGTTGTTGGCATGGATGTGCACGGGGTGCGGGAGCCGGAGGGCGTTAGCCGCATCGGCGAGCGTCTCCAGAATCGAACGCGGCGTCACCTTGCGCCCGCCGATCGCGTCGTCCAGCCCCGTGACGTTCCGCTGGCCGCCCTTCCAGGCCTCCACCCCGCCCGGGTTCACGATCTTGACCGCGTAGCCGCCGGTGGACTGGAGCAGCCAGGCCGCGTAGTCTCGGGCCCGGTCCCGCTCTCCCGCCTCGATCTGACGGAGCAGATACTCGTCGTTGCCCATCAGGACGAAGATCCCGCCGTCCACACAAGGCGTGTCGTCCAGCTCCGCATGGCTGTGCCGCGCCGTGAGCGGGGCAACCGCGGCGTCGAACGCCGTCGTGTAGCCCAGGCCGGCGTAGCGGTAGCCGGTGGTAAATGTGCTCGGCACCGTCCCACCGGTCCCTGAGCGCGCGGGCGTCTCGCCATCCAGCAGCTCGGGGGCGAGCGCCGGATTGGCGGCGTGCTCGTCGGGGATCAGCCGGCGCGCGTGATTGCAGCTGGAGCTGGCAAAATGGGAATGGATGTCCACCCCGCCAGGCATCACCACCATGCCGTTCGCATCCAGGGTCGGGGCACCCTGCGGGAGGCGCTCCACGATGCGTCCATCTTCGATGCAGACGTCGCGCACCTCGCCATCGACGCCGTTCGCCGGGTCGTGTACCGATCCACCGGTGATACGGAGCGCGTCGCGGCTGCTCATGTGGACCGCTCACGGAGTCGCTGGTGCACGACGGTAAGCAGCGCCTCCAGCGTTCCCGCCGCGGATCGGCGGCCGGATAGCGGCGGCCGCAACGGAAGCGGCATCTCGTCCATCCGATAGGCGATTCCCGCCTCGTGGATGCCGGCCACACCCGTGTCGATGGCCACCCGGGCGGTGAACGGGGCCTCGCTGGCACGCGGCCCGATCACCACGGTCGGCACTCGTCCGAGCGTGGCCGATGCGTCCGCCCCGAGCCCGGCGGTGTTTCCGGCGATGAGCACCGCGGTAACGCCGGCGCCGGCACTCGCCAGACCCCGTGTCGACGGCGTGTACCGGGGAAATCCGGCCGCGAAGTCGACGGCGAGCGGGTACCCTGTTTGCCAGGTCAGGACCGACTCGGCCCCCGAGCGGTTCCCCCCGGCGCGAAGGCTGCTGAGCGCGGCACGGGTGGGTCCGTTGAGCGCCTGGACCAGCGCGATGAGCCCCTCCGCTCGAAAGGGGTCGGGCGTGAGGCGGCTGGGCTCCGCTTCGTGCACCAGTACGGCGTAGCGCGCCGAGAGCAGCTCGCCGGCCGCCCGGGCGGCCCCTTGCAAGGCCGGAGGCAGCGGGTCCAGAGCGTTGCCGAGCACGGTTGCCCGCATGACTGAGAGCGCGCCGATCTCGTCCGCGGGATCGAGCGTCACCTCCAGCTCCGCCCCGGCGGGACCGCGCGCCTCGCCGACATGGACCGAGATCACTTTGCGCCCACGCCGCCCGCCGGGCACGTGGCTGCCTTCGGGATCGAGCGCGTAGCGCGAGAGATACCGGGGATATCGAGTCGTGGGGTCGACCCCCCAGAAGAGGAGCACGTCGGCCCGGTTACGGATCTCTCCCAACGTCGCGGTGGCGCGGCCCCGTCGCTGTGCGGCAAGCAGGCCCGCGGCCGCCGGTTCCGAAGTGGCACTGTCCACCCTGGCCCTGAGCAAATCCGCGAGGGCCAGCGCGGTCCGCTGGGCCTGCGTGCTCAGCTCGGGAGCGAGATAGACCAGGACGCGTCCGGCCGAGTGGGTGAGCAGAGCGGCGGCCTCCGTGAGCGCATCGCTGAGCTCGGCGGCGGCGCCGTCGCGCAGCACCCTCTCCGGAACCGAGCCGTCGCCGAACCACGTGCGAGCCACCGGGCACTCGGGCGTGACCGCGACGATACGCCCATCGCTGACCTGGACGTTCACATCATCGCAGACACAGCCACAGCCGAGGCAGGTCACCGGTTCGACCTTCGCACGTGACGCCGTCACGCGGCACCTCGCGCGCGGCTCTCGATCGTTCGATAGATGCGCTCGGCGCCGGCCTTGAGGCGCTGAACGCAGGCATCTGAGTCCGCCCCGCCGGCAAAGATGGTGCAGATCGGATGGCCTGCCCGTATGCGCTCGCCGGGCTGGGGCACGTCCGCTACATCGCCGCCGGCCGTCCAGCGCAGAGTGTCGCCCACGATCACGTCACGTCGGGCGAAGACGATCGCCTTGGCGGCCACTGCCCGCAGCGCGGGCAGCCCGGCAGGCAGCGTCCCCTCGCAGGCGGCGCGATGCAGCTCGAAGAGGGAGAGGCCGTTGGCACGCTCCACCAGCTCCATCGAGGCGGAATACCGGGGATTCACCTCGATGGGGTACGGCACGCCGTCCCTGGCGATGAAGTCGACGCCGTTGAGCCCCACCAGCCCGAACTGCTCCGTTACCGCTTGCGCCAACGCCCCTGCTGCACCGAGCAGGTCATTCTGCCGCTCGAACACCGGCTGGCGTGTGCCGGCCAGAAGACTGCCACAGTAGCGAAAGCCCTGCGCCCCGAACGCCGGCTCGCCCACCAGCTGGCGCGAGAGGCCAAGCGGTAAGGCGCGGCCACCATCGGCCAGGAACACGATGGACCCGGCGGGTCCGGGGATCCGCTCCTGGAGATACGATCGCCTTGGCACTCCCGCTCCGGCGCGCCATGGGACGGTCCCGTGTCCCCCACCCGACCGGCGCGGCTTCACCAGCCATCGGCGGCCGAGCCGTCGATCGGCCGGAGGGCTGGCCCGGGTCTCGGGGACCGCAAACCCTCCAGCTCGAAGGCTCCGCGACAGGCTGATCGGGTTGCGGACTTGGCGGAGCACGGCGGGCGGGTTTCCCAGCAGGCGCCGGCCTATGGCCAGCGAGGCGACGGCGTCGGGGTAGTTCTCCAAGCTGGAAGTGTAGGTCGCAAGTGAGGCCGTGACGCTCCGCCCCGATTCCACGGCCTCGATCGGGCTGAAGCGGCCCGCTCCCGTGCCGGCGGCGAGCACCTCGGCCACCGCACGCAGATCCAGGTCCCCGAAGGCGTCCACCGCCGTCACCCGGTAACCCGCTCGCGCGGCGGAAGCGGCCAGCGCGCGCGTCGATACACCGACGATCAGCAGATGCTCCCGCCGCTCCGGCATCTTAGGCGAGACCGAGCCGCCGGCGCGCGTGGTCCGGATCGATGACGTAGAGGTGATCCAGCACGGTTCCCATCGCCTCCCGAATCCTCAGTCGCTCCACCAGCGCCTGGTGCGCGCCACCGGCCAGCCCGTCCGCAATGAGCGCGGCGCCCTGGGCCCCCTGCTTGGCCACTTGGGCGAATCCGTGCAGCAGCCGGACCGGCCCGATTCCCGCGACGCCTTCTTCGAGCCGGGCGCGGATGGCGGGGTCCGCGGCCATGCGCCCGGAGATCAGAATCTCGTCGGCCTCCGGCGTCGACACCCGAAGTTGATGCACCGCCTTGATCGCGCCTTCCACGTACGCCTGAAGGGCCTGCTCCTGATCGGCGGGGCCGCGCTCCAGCACCGAGGTCACGCCGCCACGGAAGAGCGCGGCTTTGGTCACCTCGCCGGCCAGGAATGCCACCTCCCCATCCCATGCACCTGGCGCCTGCCATCCGATCGGTCCGGCCGTTCCGCCCAAGCCATCCACGACTCTGCCTGCTTGGACCGAAACTCCGGCCGTGAAGGCACCTCCCATTTCCAGGAGGATGAGGGAGACCTGGTCTACCTGTCGGTCCCGGCGGACCGCCTGGTCCTGAATGGCGAGCGCCGCGGCGCAAAGCTTGTCGGCCGTCCCGAGGTCCACCCGGTTGAGCTTGCGGTGACGGGGAACGGTGTCGAGGTGAATGACACCGGGCCCCAAAACGACCGGCAGCCCCGAGCTACCGAGAATGCGTACCAGGTTGCGCAGCCCGCCGATCCCACCGGGATCCTCCGGCGCCGCCAGGAACGCCAGCCGCAGCTCCTCCTCGGTAGCTTCGGCAGCGCGGCGAAGCGGGAGACCGTAGCCCGATGGCCCCAGGACCAGGTCCAGCGGACCCGCCGCCACCAGACGCTCGAGCAATCGCCGGGGCTCGGCCAGCGCCTCCGCGGTGGGCCAGGTCGCATCCAGGATCAGCCGACCGTCCTCCAGGCCGCACAGGTCGAGGCTCACCGTTCCCGGATCGACCCCGACGACGCGCGGCATCGGTCAGCGCTTCTGCATGCTCAGCCCCCGAGCGACATCCGCAATCGCCTCGGCATCCAGAACCAGGTCGTTGCGCTCGAACAGCCGGACGATACAGGCCTTGTGCAGCTTGGTCTTGAAGTTTCCCACCCCGAAGGCGCCGAACACGGTGATGCCCTCCCGTTCGATTCCCTCGTCGTTCACCTCCACGCCTTCGATGCCGAGTGGCGGCACCGCGTTGAGGTCGACTGCCACCTCGAGCCCCGACCGGCGGGCCCAGGCTGCTTTGGGGACCATGGTGACGCCCGCGGGGCCCGAGTTGAGCAGGATATGGGCGCCGTCCAGCACCTCGGCCGCATGCGAGGCGTCGGCCATGGTGACCGCCTCCACCGGAACATCGAACCGCTCGCCGATGGAGCGGCGGGCCCGTTCGCCCTGTTCCGGCTTGCGCGACGTGATCACCACCTCGGCGCCTCCCTTGGCGAGGAGTCCGGCAGCGCGCTGTCCTACCGGACCGGTGCCCGCGATGATGACGACGCGCTTGCCCCGCACCTCGCCCACCGTCTCCTCGATCTTCACCACTGCCGCCACCGCCGTGGTGTTGGATCCATTGGAGTCGAGCATGATCGACACCTTGAAGTCGCCGAACAGCGAGTCCTGGGCGATGGCCAGCAGCTGTTCGCCGGCAGACATGTTGCTGCCGCCGATCCAGACCGCCGTGTTGTGCAGGTCCTTGGGACCTCGGGTGAAGATGCAGCCATGAATGAGGTCGCGGACGTCACCTTCGGTGACGCCTCCGTAGCTCATGACGGCGTCCGCACCCGCGTCGTAGGCCACCACCTGGTCGAAGACGCTCGGCAAGCGGGAGCTGTCGAGCTGCAGCAGGAGCTTGCGCATCGGCCGAAGTTTCTCCCGTGAGGGGCGTCAAGGGTCCAGGAAAAGACGAGGGGCGCCCCCAACGCGGGCCGCCCCTCGCTGATCCACGATACAGCGGGACTGTACGATCAGCCCTCAGCGCCGCTGGCGAACGGATGACGGGCAGCCTTGTACTTCTGCAGGACCTCGTCCACCGACGGCTTGTTCTGCAGTGCCCGGGCGATCGACTCCTTGGTGGCGGTGTAGTTGAAGGAGTAGATCTTCTTGTCGTCTTCCGCCTGCCAGTGGATGAACACGCCCACCAGGACGCAGTAATCGCTGGCCTGCTGCTTCGAGATGACTCCTTCGTTGACCGAGTCCATCACCGCGCGCGCGACCGCGGCCTGCGCCGGACCGAACATCTGCACCGCCTGCTTGGCGCCCTTGATGGTCACCTTGTTGAAGAGCAGCGTATCGGGTTTGGCCGGGAGGTTCGGGGTCACTACGGCGAGCAGGTGATTGAAGCCGTCCGTGTTGGTGGAGAGCGCGTTCACGAAGGCGGCGCCAGCCGGCCCGGCCTTCGACCCGATGATGAGATCGATGTGGGCGATCTCGTTGCCGTCACCAACGAGCGATTCACCGATAAAGAAATCCGCGGCCATACCTGCCTCCATGTGCGATTTGGTGAGGAACGAGAGGATTTCGCGAAGCATACGCTGCTCGATGTGACGAAGAGTGAGCCGGCACCGGAGCGACGTGGAAGAGAGCGAAGCCACGCGGTCCCGCAACGTACGCGGGTAGCTCTTCTGGGCAACGCAGGTCCTGCGTAGAGGCCAATAGTATGGACCCCGCCGATTTCGGTGTCAAGGAGCAGGTTGCCGCTCCGTTGGCGGGCCGAACGGCTTGCCGGCAAATTTTGTTCGGGTTATATTCGGGAGTGCTCAGCCGAGATCTAAGCTCATTATGAACAGGCAGTTAACGCGACGCAAAGCGGCCCTCCCCCATCCGACGCCCCGGGAGCGGCGAAGTCCTGCCGCCCGCTTCTTTCCTTTTCTTAAGCGCCTCAGGGCATCCGGCCGCAGCAACATGTACGGCGCCATTCCCTATCTCATGCGCGCCTTCGCGCTCGACCGGGAGACCGCGTTTCACGTCGTCTGCGAGTGGGAGGATGCCCAGGCGGCGGAGCGCGCCGAGGCCGCAGCGCCAGCGCTGGGCCGGTGACCTGAACCGGATGGCAGGCGTCCCTAAGCAGGACGCGTTGGGCTCGGCGATCTGGTGCCGAACCAATTCTCCCAACGACTTACGCGCTGGCATGAGGCTCGCATTTCGGGCGGCGGCAGGCAACCCGCTCCCAACCGAGGCCTTTATGAGAACCAGCATCGCCGCCGGCTCGCTGCTCACCGCCCTCCTTCTCGCGGGGCCGGCCAACGCCCAGCAGGTCCAGGCAGACATCGTTCTCCGAACTGGTCCGGTCGCAAGTCGCGTGTTCATCGGCAATGGCTATTCGACCTATGGCCGCCAGCCGGTCGTCTACCGGCGCGTGCCGGTCCGCCGCGTGGTCGTCGCGCCGCGAGTCATCGTAGTCGAGCGCGTCCGGCATCACCGATATGGACACTGGAGCCGGTTCGGCTATCGCCCGGTGACGCTCTACTACATCGATGGACGCTACTTCGATCGGAGTCTCGATCGCCCCGGACTGCGGCCGGTGGTGGTGTACGAGCGCGGCGGCCGCTACTACCGCGAGTCCAGGATGGACGACCGGTATGATGGCGACCGTTACGACCGGGACCATGACCGCCAGCACGACCGTCACGACTGGGACGACTGACCTGTCCATGCGCCGATCCGGCGCCCGATCTCCCAGATCCAGGCCCGTTCCAGCAGCAGATATCCCCGCACCCCGCGGGGATATTTGTGCTATCGGCCTCTGTGTGCCGGATCACAGCGGCGGCGAGGCCCGGCACATAGATGACTGCAGGAGGACTTGCCCCGAGAGCAGGAGTTGCTCCGAGGCATTCACGGATATGCTGGAGCTATGAACCTATCTCGCGCCGGCTGCAGGGCTGTGACCTGGCTTCTCGCCGGCGTTCTTGCCTCGTCAGCCACGCCCTCCGCGCAAGCCCAGTACTTCGGCCGCAACAAGGTCCAGTACGAAAGCTTCGACTTCAAGGTGCTGCGGACCGCGCACTTCGACATCTACTTCTATCCCTCGGAGCGAGACGCCGCCTCGGTCGCGGGACGCATGGCCGAGCGCTGGTACACCCGCCTGAGCACCGTTTTCCATCATCCGCTCCGGGGCCGCCAGCCGCTGATACTCTACGCCACCCAGTCGCAGTTCCAGCAGACCAACGTGGTGGAGGGACTGGGTGAGGGTACCGGCGGGGTCACCGAGGGGCTTCGCCGGAGGATCGTGCTTCCCACCGGGGGCACCCTCGACGACCTGAATCATGTGATCGGCCACGAGCTGGTCCACGCGTTCCAATACGACATCACCGGCTCGGGCAATCCCAACGCGCGCGGCCGGCAGCCCGCCGCCACCGAGCTCCCCCTCTGGTTCATCGAGGGGATGGCCGAGTATCTCTCGCTCGGGCCTTCCGCGCCGCTGACGGCGATGTGGATGCGGGGCGGGGTTCAGGACAGTGTGAAGGACAGCCTGCCCTCGTATCGCCAGCTCGACGATCCGCGCTACTTCCCCTATCGCTACGGACAGGCGCTGCTGGCGTATGTCGGCGGGGAATGGGGAGACGAGCGGATCGGCGATCTGCTCCAGCAGGCCGGACGGATGCGCAACATCGATCAGGCGATCCGAGGCGTCCTCAACCTCACGCCCGATCAGCTCGTGGCTCGCTGGCACGAAGCGACCCACGCCGCCTACGATCCGCTGGAGGCCACGACCCAGGCGCCGGGGACGTACGGCCCCCGCCTGATCGGGGTCCGCGAAGAGGCGGGACAGTACAATGTGTCGCCGTCGGTCAGCCCGGACGGCAAGCAGATGATGTTCTTCTCCGACCGAGGACTCTTCTCCATCGATCTCTACCTGGCCAATGCCGAGACCGGCAAGGTGGAGCGGCAGATCACCCGGACCGCGCTCGATCCCCACCTGCAGAGCCTGCAGTTCATCCAGTCGGCGGGAAGCTGGTCTGCCGACGGGAGTCGTTTCGTGTTTGCGGGGCTCTCCGCCGGCCGGCCGGTGCTGGATCTCTATGATGTGGCGCGGGGCAGGATCGAGCGTGAGGTGCGCCTGCCCCAGTTGGGGGAGATCCTCAACCCCAGCCTCTCTCCCGACGGGCGGGCGGTCGTCTTCTCGGGGCTCTCCGGCGGTCTCACGGACCTGTTCATCTATGATCTGCAGGACAACAAGCTGACTCGCCTCACCACCGATCAGTTCGCGGAGCTGCAGCCGGCCTGGTCGCCGGACGGAAAGACCATCGCGTTCGCGACCGACCGATTCACCACCAAGCTGGACGACCTGGCCATCGGACCGTATGGGCTCGCCCTGATCGACCCCTCGACCGGACACATCACCGCGGTCCCCGGCTTCGAAGGCGCGAAGCACCTGGACCCGCACTGGTCGCCGGACGGGGGCAGCCTCTACTTCATCTCCGATCCCGACGGCGTGAGCAACATCTACCGGGTTCGTCTGGCCGACGGAGAGCTCCGCCGGATCACCGATCTGTTTACGGGGGCGAGCGGGATCACCGAGACCAGCCCCGCCATGTCCGTGGCGCAACGCACTGGTCGGCTGGTCTACAGCGTGTTTCGGACCAATGGCTACGAGGTGTACGCGATCGACAGCGCGGCGGTACTCGCGGGCGCCGCCATGACACGGCCGCCGCAGCGGAACGCGCAGGTGCTCCCGCCGCAGGACCGATCGAAGTCGCTGGTGCAACGGGTCCTGAGCGACCCGACCACTGGCCTCCCCGCGAGCGCCGAGGAGTTTGCCACCCAGCCGTACCATCCGGCGCTCGCGCTCACCTACGTCGGCCAGCCCAGCCTGGGCGTCGGCACCAGCGAGTTCGGCACTTACATCGGCGGCGGGGCGGCGCTGTACTTCAGTGACATGCTGGGAAACCACAACCTCGCCACCGCGCTCCAGGTGAATGGCGGACTCAAGGACGTGACCGCGCTGGTGGCGTACCAGAACATGAGCCACCGGATCAACTGGGCGGCGGTTGTCGACCAGGTCCCCTATACCACTGGAGCGTTCGCCAGCGGGACCACCACCCTGAACGGGGAGCCGGTGTTCGTGGAGCAGGAGCTCCGCCTTCGACAGACCAACCGGGACATCCAGGGGCTCGTGTCCTATCCCTTCAACGAGGTGCAGCGCCTGGATTTCTCGGCCGGCTACAGCAACATCTCGTTCGACCAGGAGCTCCGCACCATCGGCTTCGGGCTCAACGGGGACAAGATTCTGGACCAGAAGGAAGATCTGCCGGCCGGCAGCGCGCTCAATCTGGGCATGGCCAGCCTGGCGCTGGTCTACGACAACTCGTTCTTCGGGGCCACCGGCCCCATCCTCGGGCAGCGTTACCGGCTGGAGCTGAGCCCGACGGTCGGATCGATCGATTATCTCGGCGTGCTGGCGGACTATCGCCACTACTTCATGCCCGCGCGTCCATTTACGATCGCCGGGAGGATTCTGCACTACGGACGGTACGGCTCGGGCGGGGAGGACCCCCGGCTCCAGCCGCTCTTCCTCGGGTACAGCGGTCTGGTCCACGGCTACCAACTGGGCTCCTTCGACGCCTCCGAGTGTCATCCTCCGGCCGACCAGCCCAACGCCTGCCCGGCGTTCGACCAGCTGCTCGGCAGCAGAATGGTGGTGGGCAATCTCGAGCTCCGGTTCCCGCTGCTGGGTGTGCTGGGTGTCGGTTCGGGCTACTACGGCGCGCTTCCACTCGATTTCACGCTCTTCGGTGACGGCGGCCTGGCCTGGGATACCAACAACGAGCCGAGTCTGACCGGCGGCGATCGAAAGGCCGTCTTCAGTGCCGGGGCTGGGCTTCGCTTCAATCTCTTCGGCTTCGCCGTGATCGAAGCCGACCTGGTCCACCCGTTCCAGCGGCCCGATAAGCATTGGGTCTGGGAGTTCAACTTCCAACCGGGATTTTGATGCACGGTGGTAGCTATCTTCCGCCATGCATCCCGCCCGCGACCATCATCTCCCGCCTGATCCCGACGCCTTTCGACACGCCCCCCATCCGACCGGGCGGGTCATCGTCATAGCGCCCACCCGGGCCGCCTGCGAGACCATCGAGCTGGCCCTCGGTCTGCGCCTCGACACCCTCATGGAGCGCGAGCACGGCCAGGAGATGCGCGAGCTCGCCGGGTCGAGCCAGGGGTTCGGGATCGTCGCGGGCACCGGCACCGGCAAGACGCTGGGCATCCGGCCCATCGCCGAAGCGATCCTGGGCGAGCCGCTCAAGGTCGGCGTGGTCAACCGGGAGCGCGAGGCCACACCGGAGACGCCCACCTGGAACGTGGTCATCGTTACCACCGGCATCGCGCGTCGCTGGTTCCAGGACGATCTCATCACCGGGCGCGATACCATCATCGCCGACGAGATCCACCAGACCTCGGCCGAACTGGAGCTGTGCCTCGCGCTGGGCAAGCGTGCCGGATGCCGCTTCATCTGGCTCAGTGCCACCGTCGACCCCGCGTTCTACGCCCGGTATCTGGAGAGCGCCGAGGTGCTGGTGACCGAGGCATTCGACCCGGCGCGCCGGGCCAACGTGCAGGTACTGCCGCAGACGCCGGACGAGTTCCTCAACGAGCGCTACATCAGGCACGTGATCAAGGAGCGGCGGGGCGTGGCCGTGTTCGTCCCGACCCGGGCGGAGGTGGAGCGGCTGGCCCAGGGACTGGGCGAGCAATGGAAGCGCCTCACCACAGCGTTCTATCACGGGGGCGAGCCGATTCGAGTGATCCGCCCGTTTCTGGAAGGAGAGGTGGAACGGCCGTTCCTGCTGGCGATGACCGCCGCGGGGCAGTCGGCATTGAACGTCCGGGGGCTCGACACGGTCGTCATCTACGACGCGCGCTACGGCAACGTGGTGGAGCGGGGTCGCAATGTGCTGCACCGGCTCTATCTGGGATCCAACGAGATCCTCCAGATGGCCGGCCGGGTGCACGGCCGGGTGCCGAACGGCGAGGTCGTCATCCTCAGTGACCGGGACCTCGTCTTCGAGCAGCTCCGGCCGACGCCACCCGAGTTCCAGCTGGCGGGAGACGCCGAGCGGGTGGCGATCACCTGCGCCGCCTTGGGCGTGGATGCGGCGGACCTCGACCTCCCGGTCCCGCTGGACCGCACCAGTTACCGCCGCGCGCTCGGCATGCTCACGAGCAGAGGCCTGGTCGAGGAAGGCCGCCTCACCCCGTACGGTCGGGAAGTGGAGGCGCTGCCGGTGGAGCGCGCCTGGGGCGAGCTCCTGGTGCATGCGGATGAAGCGCTAGTGCCGATCGTGGCCGTGTGCTCCAACATCGACTCGCTGCACCGGATGACCCGGGAAGAACGCGACCTGCACGGCGTCGTCGTGAGCGGCAGCGACCATCTCACGGCGTACAATCTGTACGCGGAAGCCGTCAACCAGCACGGATACGTGGGCCTGGTGTATGGCCTGCCCCGGCACCTGTTCGAGGACGGGCTGGCCGAGTGGGCCGAGCGCCGTGGCGTGCTGGTGAAGGCGATCGAGGACACGGCGCTTGGTGTCGCGTCGGTCTACCGCTCCCTGGAGCAGCCGCTGCCCAAGCAGTTGCCGTACGCCTCCAAGGAGCTCAGAAAGCTGTGGGCCGATCTGCTCGCCCGGATCATGCCGTTCGATCTGGTGATCGACGAGCACACCGCCGACGGCCAGGAGGCTCGCGTCTCCAAGACCTCGGTGGCGGGAAGCTGGGGCGCTGTCGCCGGTAATCTGCGATTCTTTGCCGACCGGTTCGGCATTCCGCGCGCGGGGATCGAGGGCACTACCCTCTCCTACGATCTGGTCAGGCAGTACGCCTCGCTCGGCCCGCCAAAGGTGGTCCTGAGGGGGCCGCGCAAACACCAGGGACTCTCGTTGGAGCGGCGGCGAACGTATTTCGGCTTTCAGCTGGACACCGAGGTGGAGCCGGTCACCGGTGAGGTTCCCGAGGCGCTTCGTGCCGTGGCGAGAGACGCGCTCACTGAGGCGCTCCTGACGGGCGAGACGACCCATCCGGACCAGCAGCGTCTCCGCCGAGCAGTCGACGAGCTGAACGAGCTCTGGCGCAGATCGGGTGGCGCCCTCTCGTCGATCGCTCCCAGCGCCCTGCGCCAGCGGGTCCGGGCCCAGCTCGACTCCGTCGACAGTTGGGAGCAGTTCCTGCGCACCCGCGTCGCGCTGGATCCCTCCGCGCTGGTCGAGAGCGACGTGCGCGCGCGCCTGGAGGCGATGCCATCAAGCATCCGCCTCCGCGGCGATGCGGCGCCGCTCGACTACGAGGTGGTCGACGGGGAAGGAATCGCCCGGGTCCGCCTGCGCGAGGGCCAGGCGAGGCGGCTCCGCGCCGACGAGATCCCACCGCTGGACCGGCCACTCCGCTTCGCGATTCAAAGAGGCGGGCACGCGCCGCTCCTGGCAGACTCGCTTCCCGCTCTCCTGGAGCTCCTCCGGCGCGGGCCGAAGGCGGAACGGAACGAGGACGAGCGCGCCGGCCGGGGTCCGCGGGGCTCCCCCCGGCGCCGCCCAAGTCCGAAACGACGGCGCTAGCTACCCCGCAGCGCGCCAGCGACGCTCCACTGTGCACCCCTGCGGCTGGTGTGCGTCTAGAAGAGAGCAGGGTTCCTCATCCCCGCCGTCGCCCGAGCGGCTCGGTTTCCGGACCCCAAAATGAGTTCAAGGTATGGCGGGACAGTGGATTAGGACGTAGCGACCGACCAATCCGGTCGCGTCCCCCTCTGAAACCCGCCGTTCTATGCGACCGTAATTCGAGCTATGCCAGATACATTGCCGCTCAACTCGCTACCCTCGGTCTTCTCTCCGCTTGCCAAAGCCCTCCTCGACGGGTTTAGCGAAGGCGTGATCGTCTTCGATGTCGACGGTCGGCTGCTCTATGCCAACCAGCCCGCCCGGGAGGCGCTCACCGGAATGGACCTGGCCGAGAACGCGCCTGATCTCCAGCCCCGGCTGGCGGCACTGGGCGGGCGACTCCGGCCACTTCGGGTCGGCGGTCTGGAGCTGGGCGAGGCGATGTTCATTCCCGGCGTGGAGGGGCCCACCACGTTGGCGGCCCGGGAAAAGGAGGCTATCGTCAAGACGCTGGACGCGAACAACTGGAAGCTCGCCGAGACGGCCAGGCATCTGGGCATCAGCCGGACCACTCTCTGGCGTCGACTCAAGGCATACGGGCTCCATCGAGACGGCCGGAGCAAATGGGCGCAAACATCCTGAGCCTTTGCCTGTCACTCGCCGTCTCCCAGTCCCCCCCTCCCGATACTACCTCTCCCAACACCACAGCCCCCGTCCAGCGGCTCGCGGAGCGTCCCAGGGCGCGCGGCCGGACGGGAGATTCGCTGCTGACCGATACCCTGAGCGACGAGCGGGCGCACGGGATTGCCTACGAGCGCCTGGCTGACGTGCTGCGCTACGACCGGGTTCAAGGCCTCTCGCTCGGGATCGGGTACCAGGTCCGAGTTCCCGGCCTTCGCTTCACTGGTCTCTATGGCACGATCCGCTACGGGCTGAGCGATGACCGGGTCACCGGGCGGCTCACGCTCCTCCGCGACGCTCCTGGCGGGGGCCGGGTAGCCGTGAGCGGATACCGTGAGATCGGAGACCTCGATCCGTTCGCGCAAGGGCACGGGATAGGGAACACACTCAACGCGCTGTTCGCCGCGCACGACAATGGCGACTACTCTCTGGTCCAGGGAGGCTCGCTGGGCTTCGAGACACCGCTCGCCCTCGGGCTCGATTTCGATCTTGGCCTCAGGGTGGAGCGGGAGACGAGCGTGGGTCGGACAGCCAGATCGGCGGTGAACGATTTCCTGGGCGGCTCGGGCCTCTTCCCGCCCAATCCGGCTGTCGACCAGGGGACCTTCGGCAGCGCCTGGGGCCGCGTCACCGGGACCGGAGCGATTCGCTGGAGTGTCGCCGCGGACGTGATCGGGGGCGAGGGACGCTCGACCGGGCGGCTCTACGGCGAGCTGCGCCACGCGGTGGGCGGACGCCGGGGCGTGACCCTGGGAGTGAAGGCCGGCGTCGCGACTCAGCCGACGATCACGCAGTCGCTCTTCCGGCTGGGCGGCCTCGCCACAGTGCGGGGCTTCGATTATGGCGAGCGACGGGGTTCCGCTTTCTGGTCGGCACAGCTCGACATCGCGCCGTTGAAGGGCCGGTTCCGGCCGGTGGCATTCCTGGATGCGGGCCAGGCCGCGAGCGCAGGCGACCTCTTCTCCACCCGCGCGCTGGTCGGCGGCGGAGTGGGGCTGTCGCTCTTCAACGGGGCGCTTCGCTTCGACCTGAGTCATCCAATCTCCCCCGACACCCATCGCAAGGTCCGGTTCGATCTGGTCCTCCGGGCACCGCGATGAGCCGCGACCGGGTCGGCCTGGTGGCCGCCGCGCTGGGGCTCGCGACCCTCCTCGGCTGCGGCCGACAGCCGATGGCCCAGGGGCCTCGGATCACGGTGCGATGGACCGGCTCCGACTCCGGAAGGGTCGACGCGCCCGCGACCGCCGAGTGGTGCGACACGCTGGGGTTGCTGGAGATCCGGGGGATCAGAGGGGACACCGGGATTGGGGTCGCGATTTATCCCAAGGGCGCGCCTGGGCCGGGGCGCTACCGTGTGTTGCGC
Source organism: Gemmatimonadales bacterium (assembly GCA_036265815.1). Classification (NCBI taxonomy): domain Bacteria; kingdom Pseudomonadati; phylum Gemmatimonadota; class Gemmatimonadia; order Gemmatimonadales; species Gemmatimonadales bacterium. The sequence goes on along the minus strand of DATAOI010000027.1, from coordinate 59,555 downwards.
CCGGAGGTGGCAGATACGTCTCCGCCCGCGGCGGCGGTGGCGCTCCGTTGGTTCGCGCAGACCTCGATCCGGGGATTCAAGGCGGAGAGTGGAGCGGTGGTGCTGGAGCGGTCGCCGGAGGGGAGGTATTCCGGCCACCTGGAGGCGTTCGCCCTCTCGGTGACCGACTACGCCCGGCTCACGGTCCAGGGCACGTTCCGGGATCTGACGCCGCGTCCAGCGAGCAGTGGATGCGCGCCCCGGCCGACGCACCCCGATACCAGCGCGGGTATACATTAGAGCCATGGAGAGCACCTACTTCCGCCGGGGCTTCGGCCTCAAGTCCGAGATCGAGGTCCAGCTCACCGCGGACTACCACAGCGCCGTGGTGGAGGCCCTGCGCCGGCGGCAGTACCGGCTGGAAGTCGGCCCGCTGACCTTCCGGCTGGCGCGGGAGTTCGGCTTCTGCTACGGGGTGGACCGGGCGGTGGACTACGCCTACGAGGCCCGCCTCAAGTTTCCCGACCGGACGCTGTACCTGATCGGCGAGATCATCCACAATCCGCATGTCAACCAAAAGCTGCATGACATGGGGGTGAACTTCCTGGCCCGCGGCGAGGCCGGCGAGTTCGACTTCTCTTCCATCGGTGCGGAGGACGTGGTGATCCTGCCGGCCTTCGGCGTGACCATCGCCGACTTCGAGCGGCTCCGCCAGATCGGGTGCGTCCTGGTGGACACCACCTGCGGCTCGGTGCTCAATGTCTGGAAGCGGGTGGACAGCTACGCCCGGGACGGCTTCACCGCCATCATCCATGGCAAGCACTATCACGAGGAGACCAAGGCCACGGCCAGCCAGGTGATGCGGTATCCCGGGGGCCGGTATCTCGTGGTGCTCAACATGGAGGAAGCGCGGATCGTCTGCGAGTTCATCGAGCACGGGGGCGACGCCGACGCGCTGGCCGACCGCTTCGCGCGGAGCGTTTCCCCTGGCTTTGATTTCGCGCGCGACCTGATTCGGGTGGGGATCGCCAACCAGACGACGATGCTGTCGGGGGAATCGCTGGCGATCGCGGCGGAGATCCGCCAGAGCATCGAACGACGCTACGGCGCCGCCGCACTCGCCGAGCATTTCCGTTCGTTCGACACTATCTGCTCGGCGACGCAGGAGCGGCAGGACGCCGTGGTGGCGCTGCTGGAGGAGCCGCTCGATGTGATGCTGGTGGTCGGCGGGTACAACTCGAGCAATACCTGTCACCTCGCGGCGTTGGTGCAGTCGAAGGGGGTCCGCACCTTTCACATCGAGGACGCCGCCTGCGTCGACACCGCCAGCGGTACGATCCGGCACCAGCCGATCGGCACCAAGCGCGAGGAGCAGGCGGACGACTGGCTTTCCGGGGGACGGATCATCGGGGTGACCGCCGGAGCCTCGACGCCCAACAACAAGATCGGGGAGACGATCGCCCGGGTCTGCGAGCTCGCGGGGGTGGTGGAGCAGCTCCGCTCGGTGACCGCCTGACGGTCGCTCCGATGACCTTGCTCGATCTCAGCCACACCATCGAACATGGCATGGTGACCTACCCGGGGCTGCCCGGGCCGATCATCTGCGACTACCTGAGCCGGACAGACTCGCACGGCCGCTATGCGGAGGGCGTCGAGTTCCAGATCGGCAAGATCGAGATGGTGGCCAACACCGGTACCTACATCGACGCGCCGTTTCATCGCTATGCGGGGGGCAAGGACATCGCCGGCCTCCGGTTGGACTCCCTGGCCAATCTCGAGGCCGTGCTCATTCAGGGGCCGGCCGACGGATCCCGCGCGGTCGACTGGACCGCGTTCGATGGGCGGGAGATCCGGGGCAAGGCGGTGCTGGTGCGAACCGGCTGGGATGCCCGGTGGGGCACGCCGGGCTATCTGGCCAACAACCCGTTTCTCACCGCAGCGGCGGCGGAGTACCTGGTGGGCCAGGGTGCGGCGCTGGTGGGCATCGACTCGCTCAATATCGACGACATCGGTGACCAGGCGCGGCCGGTCCACTCCACCCTGCTGGGGGCCGAGATTCCCATCGTCGAGCATCTCTGCAAGCTGGGGGCGCTGCCGGACCGCGGCTTTCAGTTCTCGGCTGTGCCGCCCAAGGTCGCAGGGTTCGGGAGCTGGCCGGTGCGGGCGTTCGCGGTGGTCTGAGGACAGGGCGGCGCTGGAGTCAGCCTTCCGGCGCTCCTTCCTTGTCCACCGTCCCCTCCGTCCGTTCGAGCGGCAAATCGGCCCAGGACACCGGATCCTCGATCGGCTCGAGGTGGGTGTCCACGCTGCTGTTGGGCACCGCGGCGCGGACCTCTTCCTCGATCTCCTCCAGCAGATCGTGCCCTCGCTGCACGCTCCACTGACCCGGCACCAGGATGTGGAAGGCGATGAACCGCCGGGCTCCGGCCTGGCGGGTGCGGAGCGCGTGGTAGCGAACGCCTTCGGCCGAGCGGGCCTCGAGGATGGCGGTGATCTTGCCGCGAATGTCCTCCGGCAGACCGGTGTCGAGCAGCCCCATCATCGAGCGACGCAAGAGCGACACGCCCAGCCGCATCACGTTCACCGCGACCAGGATCGCCACCACCGCGTCGAGCCGGTGCCAGCCGGTGAGCGCCGCCGCGCCCACGCCCACCACCACGCCCATCGAGGTCCAGACGTCCGCGATCAGATGATGGGCGTCGGCCTCGAGCGTGATCGACTGATACCGCCGCCCCGCCCGGAACAGCACCCGCGCCACGCCAAAATTGATGATCGTGGCGAAAGTGGAGATTGCGAGTCCCAGGCCGGGCGTCTCGATCGGCCGCGGGGAGAGCAGACGCTCGTACGCGGCGACCACGATGCTGGCGGAGGCCAGCAGGATGAGGGCCCCCTCGAAGGCCGAGGAGAAATATTCCGCCTTGGTGTGGCCGTAGGCGTGATCCTCGTCGGCCGGCCGGGCCGCCACCGAGAGCGCGAAGAGCGCCACCACCGCAGCCACCAGGTTGACCAGCGACTCCAGCGCGTCGGACAGGAGACCCACTGAACCGGTGACAAGATACGCGCCGCCTTTGAGAGCGATGGTCAGCAGGGCCGCCACTACCGAGAGGGCGGCGTAGCGCACCAACCTGGGTTGCTGGATCACCTGGCCGGCTCCGGCAGCAGTCTCGCCACCTCGGCGATGGTGAGTGGCGCGCTCCCTTCGGCCCGGTTGTTCACCAGGAGGTAGGCCGGGATTCGGGTCCGGACCGCGGTCTCCACCAGCCGAGCCAGGTCGCGCCTGAGGGGCGGGTAGGGCTCCCGGATGCGATCGTAGGGCGCAAAGACATCCACCGCCTCGTCGTAGCTCCGACCGGGCCGGAGCAGCGCCCGGGCGATCAGGAAGGGGCCCGACACCGAGCCTGGAAGGTCGAGTTGATCGCCGATCGAGGGCATCCGGGTCCAGGAGTTGAAGACATGGGCAACGCCGTGCTCCCGCAGGACGGCGAAGTACATCGGAGTCAGAAACTCCTCGTTCCGGACCTCTACCGCAAACATGGCGTCCCGCGGTAGAGCATCGAAAAACTCGTCGAGCCGAGCGGCGAATGCCTCGGGGGTGAGCCCGCCGGGGCCGCGGCCGATAGCCTGGAACTCGAAGACGAAGGGGCCCATGTGATCGGCGAAGTGCTGCCGGTAGGGCTGGTGGACCGCCTCGAGAAATACCTCGGGATTCAGGAAATCGGGATTGAGCTGCCCTGCCCGGGCCTTGTCCTGCGCCTTGCTGAAGGTGTGGACGGTGACCTGGTTCCAGACCTTGCTCACACAGGGGAAGCCGGCCGGCAGATGCTCGTTGTAGGCCTCGAACGTCGCCTCCAACGGCGGCGCGTAGAAGCTGGAGTCGATTCCGACCGTGCGGAAGAGGGGGAAGGCGGCGTACTCGCTGAGCATGCGGGCGGAGGCGCCGCGCGTCTCGTACTCCCGGTGGTACACCAGATTTCGCCAGCCGGGGTAATTCCAGGAGGAGGCCCCGAACCGGACATCGGCCGGGATCCGGAACGCCAGCGCCCGAAGCTCGTCGGACAGGGAGCGGGCGGGGTCCGCCGCGGACATCGTCTCCTCATCGGTCAACGGGGGACGATCCTGAGCACGGTGCCGTTGCCGCTCAGCACGTAGAGCTCGCCCGCCTGGTCCTCACCGAAGCTCAGCACCGGCCCCCCGGGAGCCAGCGTGGGCCATTGCGCCTGATCGACCGCCTGACCATCCTCGATCCGGAAGCTCCGGACCCACCCGCCGCAGTAGTCGCCATAGAAATAATGTCCCTGCAGTGCGGGAATGGCAGCGCCCCGGTAGACATAGCCGCCGGTGATGGAGCAGCCTTGCCCGTGATCGTATTCCAGCACCGGCATGGCCAGCCCGGTGGTATCGCAGGGCGAGGTGACGTAGCAGTGACGGCCTTCCATCAGGTTCCATCCGTAGTTGACGCCTTTGCCGGCACCCGACGCCGCGGTGGCAAGGTCCACTTCCTCCCAGGCGTTCTCTCCCACGTCGGCGATGTAGAGGTCTCCGGTGGCGCGGTCGAAGCTGAACCGCCACGGGTTGCGGAGGCCGTAGCTCCAGACGCCGGGCTCCGCGCCGGCGCGGCCGACGAACGGGTTGTCGGCCGGCGCAACCGCGCTCGTGCCCGAGCTCAGGTCGAGGCGGAGGATGTCGGCGAGCCGGTCGGTGAGCTTCTGGCCGTTCCCTTGGGGGTCGCCGCCGCCCCCGCCGTCACCCAGGCCCAGGTACAGGTAGCCGTCGGGGCCGAAGAGGATCTGCCCACCGTTGTGGTTGCTGAACGGCTGCTGCGCCGTGAGCACGACCGTTTCGCTGGCCGGGTCGGCGCGGTCCGGGTCGGCGGAGACGTGGAACACTGACAGCCGGGTGTTTCCGTTACTATCGGTGTAGTGCACGACGAAGCGCCCGTTCGAGGCGTACCCGGGGTCGAAGGCCAGCGCGAACAGTCCCCGCTCGCCTCCGGTCGAGACCCGGTCGGCGATATCCAGGAAAGGATCGGGCAGCAGGGTCCCTCCCTTCACGATCCGGATGGTGCCGGCCTGTTCCACGATGAACAGTCGGTTGGTATCCCCTGGCGGCGCGGTCAGATAAAGTGGATTGTTGAGACCGGTGGCCACCGGCTCGAGGCCCACCGCCGCGGTCCCGTCAGGCGGGCCGACGGTTCCGTCTGAATCGGATCCGCAGGCACTCGCAGGAGCGAGCCCGAGGAGCGACAGGATCAGGATCAGGAGAGGACGCGAGCGGGCCATGACCGGTTCCTTTCGAGCGATTCTCTGGGTCGTCCCGGCGCTGGCCTGTACTCCGCTCGGGCTCTGGGTCTACAACGACCCGGAGGTATCGGTCTCGCGGGTGCGGCTGCCGGCCGAGTCGTCGGAGGAGATGCCGGTAGTGGTGGCGCTGGCGGTGCGCAATCCGAACGACTTCCCGATCGCCACGGCCCGGGTCGAGCTCCAGCTTCAGCTGGATGGTCTGACCGTCGGCTGGCTGACCAGCGACAGCACGGTTTCCTTCCCCCAGTTTGCGACCTCGATCCTGGCCGTGGCGCTGGATCGCTCCACCGGGGTCGGTCCGGCCCAGCTCCGGATCTTAGGGATCGGGACGCACGCCTTCGCCGTCCACGGGCGGACCACCTTCACGACCCCTTTCGGGAAGCGGAAGATCCGCTTTGCCCAGGAAGGTAAGATGACCTTCGGGCAGACAGCTTCACGAGCATCCGGTCCAGTCGATCCAAATCAGTGACGGTAAGGGTGACCGCGCCGAACTCCTCCTCGACCTTCCCCCGAAAGATGAACGGCCCCTGATCGAACAGCACGTGACCCCGCTCACGATACACCTGGGGGAAGAGCACGGTCTCGATCAGGCCATCCCCATCATCGAAGGTGGCGAACTCCATCGGCTCATCCTTGGCGGTGTGCACCGGCTTGGCGGTGGTGAGCATCCCCGCCGCCAGCACGTGCTCGCCCACGTGGCGGTGCAGCTCGGTGCTGGGGCAGATCCGGAAGCGCTTGAGCTCCTCGGCGTGGAGCCGCATCGGGTGGTCGTCGGTGATGAAGCCGAGTGAGGCGAACTCCTCCCGCCGCCGGCGCTCGGGGGCGTACTCCTTGAGCACGGGCACGGCCGGCGGCAGGTGATCGAACCAGTCGCCCGGGTGATCGTCCGGGCTCTGGACGCAGTCCGCAATGGAATCCACCAGCCAGAGCATCATTGGGCGGGTCCAGCCGCCGGCGATCGAGTCGAGCGCGCCCACCTTGATGAGGGCACGCAGGTCCGCGGGTGCGATGCCGGTGCGGGCGCGGAGGTCGACCAGGCTCTTGAACGGGCGACTTTCCCGTGCCGCCAGCAGCCGCTCCACCCCCTCCGCCGAGAGCCCCTTCACGAACTGCAGTCCGATCCTGAGCTCCCGACCCTCCCCGCTCGAGCGGAACTCGCTGGCGTTCACGTCCGGTGGCAGCACCGTGAGCCCCATCCGCATCCCCTCCGCCACGTAGACGAAGGGGTGATAGAACCCGCCGCCGTTCCCCAGCACCGCCGCCATGAACTCCGCGGGATAGTGCGCCCGCAGGTAACACGAGTGCTGCGCCACCTGGATGTAGGACGCGGAGTGCCCCTTGCAGAAGCTGTACCCCGCGAACGACATGATCATCTCCCACACCCGCTTGATGGTCTCGATGTCGCGGCCCAGCGCCAGGGCGCCGGTGAAGAACTCCTCCGCATAGGCGCCGAGATGCTTGCCCGGACGTTTCTTGGAGAGCGACTTGCGGAGCCCGTCGGCCGTGGCGAGCGGCATGCCAGCGAAGGCGGCGCAGACGTTGACCACGTCCTCCTGGTAGACCATCACGCCAAAGGTGTCGCCCAGGGTATCGCGCAGCACCGGGTGGAGCGGCTCATAGGGCGCGCCGTGCAGCCGCTCGAGATAGATCCGGATGAAGCGGTTGGAGGCGGGCCGGATGATGCTGGTATTGAGCACCAGCAGCTCGAACGTGTCGGCCCGGCTCTTGGCGCAGAGCATCCGCGAGGCGGGTGACTCGGTGTAGAAGACGCCCATGGTCCGGCCGGTGCGGAAGAGCGCCTTGGTGGGCTCGTCATCCGCGGGGTCGCTGGAGGTGTAGTCGATCTGCCGGCCGGTGTGCCGGTGCACCGCGTCGATGGCATCGCGGATGACGGCGAGCGAGCGGTTGCCCAGCAGGTCGATCTTGACCAGCCCCGCGTCCTCGGCGCCATCCTTCTCGAACTGGATGACGGGGACCCGTTCGCTTTGCTCAGGGCCGGCTGCCCCACCCACCGCGAGGGTCTTCACCGCCGGCTCGGTGGGGACGTAGTCGGTGAGTGCGCTGGGCACGATGACCACGCCGCCCGGATGCACCGAGAGATGGCGCGGCGTCCCTACCAGCGGCTCCGCCAGGCGGGCGAACTCCCGCCAGGCGGGCGGCAGGTCGAGCGCCCTGAAGTTGGGATGGGTCTCCAGCGTTTCCGCCAGCGAGACGTCCTCAAAAATTGGAATCCGACGGGTGACCTCGCGGATCTCGCCCGCCGGTCGGCCGTGCACCTTGGCCACCTCACGCAGCGCGCCGCGGAGACGGAAGCAGTTGTGGTTGGCCACCATCGCCGCCTGGGGATGGGGATAGCGGCGGAAGACGTAGGCCAGGACCTTGTCGCGCTCGTCCCAGGGGAAATCGAGGTCGATGTCGGGCGGGTCCTTCCGCTCGGGGTTGAGGAAGCGCTCGAAGAGGAGCCCGGCCCCCAGCGGCTCCACGTGAGTGATGCCGAGACAGTAGCTCACCATCGAGTTGGCGACGGAGCCACGGCCGCAGTGGGTGGGGCCGTTGGCGACGATGTCCCGCACCACCAAGAAATAGTCGGCGAACCCCTTCATCCCGATGATCCCGAGCTCGCGCTCCAGCCGGTCCCGCGTCACCGGGGCGATGGTGCCGTAGCGGCGCTCGGCGCCGGCGTAGGCAAGGGCGCGGAGCTGCTGGAGGGCGTCGCCCGCGTCGGCGAATCGCGGCGCCACCACGCGACCTATGGGGATCTGATACTCGCAGCGCTCGGCGATGGCGTCGGTGGCGCGCACGGCCTCGGGACAGTCGGGGAAGAGCCGCGCGAGATCGTCGGCTGGACGGAGCCACGCCTCGCGGGGCGCCAGGTCGGCGGACACACTGGCCTGGCCGGAGCCGGCGGTGAGGGCGGAGAGCGTGGTGTTGAGGGCGATGGCCCGGAGCAGCCGGTGCCGTCCCCAATCCTCCGGATGTGCCGCGACGACCCCGTTGGTCACCACCGCCGGCACCCCCAGCCGCCGCGCTGCGGCCAGTACCACGTGGCGCTCTTTGCCGGGGCGGAGCTCGGCGTAGAGGTCGCGCGGCCCGCTCAGCCGGACGACCCGCTCCAGGAAAGCGGTGTCCTGGGATATGAGAATGAGCCCCTCGCGGTCGGTGGCGAGCTGGGCGGAGAGACAGAAGGCGGGGAGCGAGGCCCGCCAGTGAATGGCGGTGGCAGCCCGGCAGAGCGCGGCCCAGCCGCGCTGGCTGGTGGCGAGGGCGACCGTCTCCTGCCCGTCCGCGACCAGATGCGCGCCGAGGATCGGTCGAATGCCGGCGGCCAGACAGGCGCGCTGGAACTCGACCGCGCCGTAGACCCCGTTGGTGTCGGTGCAGGCGAGCGCCTGGAACCCGCGCTCCGCGGCCGCCGTGGCGAGCGTCTCCGGGCTCGACACGCCGATGCCGAAAGAGAAGTGGGTGTGGAGGTGGAGGTGGACCACGTGGCTCGGCGGCGGAGGTTCGGCCTTTGTTCGGATACCGAATCTCAATCTACGGCCGGGGAGGGGGGCGTCAAGCGCGTGCAGAATGCGGAGAGACGAGCGCCTGGGGCAGGGGCTCAGCGCGTGGGGCGTCGCTGGGAGGCCGCTCCAGGATGGGCCGCAACTCGCGTTGGAGACGCGACTTACCGGGACGTTTCAGATCGCCATCCCTCGCCTCGCACGGACGACCACGGACCTTGCGGTATCAATACCCATGATCGATCAGATTCACGCGCAGCTCGATGCGATCCGGCTCGGCGTCCGCCGACACGGCCTTGACCGCCGCGAGCGCGGCGCGCTCGCCCGGCTGGGCCGAGTAACGCTGGGCGACGGCGGCTCCCGGGAGGGCCGGCTGGCAACCCTGGCTGCGGAGGCAGCTAACGCGCGGAGCCGGCTGGGCGCCCTGGAGGAAGAGCGGCGGACGGCGCGCGCGTCCACGCGCGCCGACGTAGGCGCGGGGCCACGCTGGCTGGCGCCGGTGGCGCTGGTCCGCGGCGCTTCGGCGCAGGCGGCGCTCCGGCGGCGGCGCGCGGGGGTGGAGCAGGCCCTGAACGAGCTCCACCTTACCGCCGGCCGGCTGGCCATGACTCACGCGAGCAATCCGGCCGCGCGGGAGGTGCAGGCCATTCGGGCGGAGATGGCGGCGCTCCAGGCCCGGCCGCTCCCGCCGTGGTTGGAGCGGGCGCGAGCGGAAACAAGGCAGCTGGGACGCGCCGTATGGCTCCAACTTCGCGCGCAGCTCACGCCGAAGGCGCCGGCGCTGGCGGGAATGGCGATGGGGTGGTGGATCACGAGCCGGTACACCGACTCGCACGCGCGCTCGATCCTGCGCTCGATCGGCATCGGCCACGGGGGGACGCACGTGGTGAGCGGATCGAGCTACAAGGCCATGCAGTTCGGGCTGCCGCTGCTGGCGGCGGCGGTGTGCGCATACCTGGGAGAACGGATCGCAGCCGCGGTGCGGGAGCGGCGGGCGGAGGGCTGAGCTTCGATGCAAGTGGAGCGGGCGGCCGCCGGAGGGTGGCCGCCCACTCCTTCTTATTTCATCCCGCCGAGGCGCTGGACATCGCCGGATCGGCGCCGATGGTCCAGTAGACCTGTTGACCGGGAGCCACGATCAGCAATGGCGTGCTGATCGAGCCGCGCGCGCCGATCGCCTGGGCGCGGAGCCTGACCCGCAGATCGGTCGGTGCGACGCCCGATGGGATCGTCAGAGTGGTCTTGGTCAGACCCGCCACGTTGCCCACCAACCATTTCGCGCCACCGTTGATCAGGTAGACGTCCATGTCGCTGAAGTTCTGGTTGTCGACCTCGACCGGGATAGCGCGGGAGGTCCGGGCGCTGTCCGCGGTGCCGGCCGCGAGAGGCGAGGGGCTCGCGCTGGGGCCAGGTGACCGGGCGCAGCCCGCGGCGAGGAGCAGGGAAGCGGTGAGGAAAGCTCGGGAGGTACGCATTGACTTCGGTCCTTGTTTGCGAAGACGTTGTGGCTCACTCCAGATATACAGGTGGCGCCGGGACCGCATTGGGGCCGGGCTCGAGGACCGCCGCTGCGTCCGTTCATTCCGAGGTGACAGCTTGCTCGCATCGTCGGCCCCGACCGAGGGTCGACCGAGGGGGCAGGCAGATGCATCTTTGAGGCGACGGGACACCCACTTCTGCCACCTGACCATGAACATTGAAGCACGCTCCATCCTTGGCGCAATCGCCGTGGGCATCGGCGCAACTCTGGTCATGGACCTTTGGAACCTGTTCCTGAGGCGTGCGTTCAGCATTCCATCGCTCAACTACTGCCTGCTCGGACGCTGGCTTCGCCACATGCCTACAGGCGTTTTCAGGCACGCGAGTATCGCCGCCGCGCCACCGAGATCTTTTGAGTGTGCAGTCGGTTTGATCGCCCACTACACTATTGGCGTCGTATTCGCGCTTGTGCTCGTGGTCGGTACATCGGGGTGACTGGCTTGCGCGACCAACGCTGTGGCCGGCGCTGCTCTACGGAATTGGCACCGTCGTGTTCCCGTTCTTCATCATGCAGCCGTCGTTCGGCCTCGGCATTGCTGCATCACGCACGCCCCATCCAAGGCAGGCCAGGCTGAAGAGCCTCATGACTCATACCGTCTTCGGGGTCGGACTGTATGTCTGTGCACTTGGCGTGAGCTACCTGCTGCAGACACAGGACACCTGATCCGCATTCTGGCAGCGGCAGATGCGGGTGCTGTCCGATGCCGCCGTCGAGCTCTGAGAGCTCCCTATGTCTCAACGTGCAATCACCCTTGCCGCGAACGGGTACGCGAGGACGTGGATGGACCGTGAGAAGGGTCTGGTCCTTGACCTCCGTGCTGTTGATCGCGCCACCAGGCTCAGCGGCCTTCAGCGCTGTGCCGGCTTCTTCAGGATCGCGCGGAATTTTCCGACGAGATTCGACGTAGAGAGAGGGCTCCCTCGCCTCGACCCGGTTCTTGCCATTCTCGACACGGTACGCGCGCCTCTACGAGCGGGTCGTCTCCTGGAGATCGTCGACCTTACCAGCCGACGTCTGGCGAGCCTCTACGGCAAGAAGGGCCTGCTCTCCGCGGCTACGAAGCTATTGTGGGTGATGCACCAGGACCCGGTCATCATATATGACAGCCAGGTCCGCGCGTCACTTCGTGTTCCGCCGGGTGACTATCCCGCCTACGTGAGCCGGTGGCACGCTTTGTACTCCCAGCACGCTTCCGGAATCCGACGGGCTACCTCGCGCGTTCGCATACCCGGTGCGCCGCTCGAGAAAGAATGGTTCCGCAGGCGCGTGTTCGACCTCTACCTCTGGGCTGAAGGTGCGCCTTCATGATGTGGCCACCGTGAAATGGAACGAATCGTCTTGTACGCTGGCGGCGCTACACGTATCGGAAGCTTGCGGTGGCCGACCCCAGGGAAATCACCGAGGTGATTACTGGGCAAGCCCGGGAGCGGAAGGTGAGGTCCAGTCATGGATATTGAGTCGAGGACCGTAGTAACGGACCTCTTCGAGCATCGAGAGGTCAAGCCACACTTCATCAATCCCTGCTGTTTTGGCGAAGACTTCGCAGGATGGCTCAGGCGGGAAGTCGCGGACCTCGCCGTGGCCGGATTCGAGCTGTCCGAGCCGATCCAGGAAGATTATGGTTGGGGCTTCTGGGCCACTCGCGGCAGGGACCCGTTCTGGGTCACGCTCTCGTTCTGCGGCGATGGGCCATGCGAAGACCCGGCGGAGTGGGTCGTGTCCGTGGCCTACGATCCGGGGCTGAACCTGCTCAAACGCCTGTTCCACAAGCCCGACCCGGAGGCCATTGCCGTGGTGCGCCGCCGGATCTGGCAGGTGCTGGACTCTACCCCGGGCCTCCGGGTACTCAACGACGAAGGCAGCGCGTCATAGGAGAGCTGCGATGTCTCATATGAGGGAGACGCCCGCGCCCAGTACACGTGCCGAGCTGGCCACGTTTCTCGGCCTCACGTTCGCCTCGAGCGCCGTGTTCTGGTGGCTGATCATCGCCGCGGGAACTCTTGGCGCGCAGGGCGGGTCGTACGTGCTGGCGCTGATGTGGTGTCCCGGAGTGAGCGCGCTCCTCACCCGTCTCATCTTCCAGCGTAACCTGCGGGGTGAGGGCTGGCGATTGGGCGCGGCGCGCTGGGCAGTCCTCGCCTACCTGCTCCCGATCGGCTATGCGGCCGCGGCGTACGGGATGGTGTGGGTGGCCGGGCTTGGGGGCCTGGATCTCACTCGGTTCCGGAGCGGCGTGCTCGTGTTCGTCGTCCTCGGGTCGTTCCAGAGCCTGCTCTCAGCAACGGGCGAGGAGCTGGGGTGGCGCGGCTTTCTGGTGCCCACGCTCTTCCGGACCGTGTCGCTCGGGCGCACGGCGCTGGTGAGCGGCGCGATCTGGACCGCCTGGCACGTGCCACTCATCGCCTTCGCGGACTACAACTCGGGCACCCCAACCTGGTACGCCGTGCTCTGCTTCGCGGTCATGGTCATCTCGCTGGCGCTCCCGCTCGCGTGGCTGCGACTGCGCTCGGGGAGCGTCTGGCCGGCGGCGATCCTGCACGCGAGCCATAACCTGTATGTGCAGGGATTCTTCGACCGTGTGACGGTCGACACCGGCCCGACCCGCTGGCTGACGAGTGAGTTCGGCGCCGCGCTGGCTCTCACCGTTGGGGTGACCTCGTGGCTGTTCTGGCGTCGGCGCGACGCGGTCCGGTCTACCGGCGAGCCGCTCCCCGAGCACCTTCCGGCGACGCGTTCCAATCAACCGATCGCGTCCACGCGCGGCGACGTCCACAGCAGAGCGCCGTGAGCTCGTAGGCTGCGCGAACGTCGAGCTTCGAAACCATCGAACCCGGAGCGCCGATGTACGGTTTGATCGGGAAGATCACCGCCGTAGCGGGCCAGCGCGACCCCCTCGCCGGCATTCTGATGGAAGGCACGGCGGCGATGCCGGGCTGCCTGAGCTACATCCTCGCGGCCGACCCGGCCGACGCCGATGCGCTCTGGGTCACCGAAGTCTGGGACAGCCCCGAGAGTCATCGCGCGTCCTTGGGGCTGCCGGCGGTGAAGGCGGCCATCGCCCGGGGACGGCCATTGATCGCAGGATTCGACTCCCGGGTGGAAACCATCCCGCTTGGCGGCGTGGGCCTGCCGCCAGCAGCGTCTGGTTGAGCTGTATATTCCTGCCTCCGACTCACCCAGTCTCGCGGGAGCACCCGTCGTGCAGACTTCGCCATCCCCCGCCGAGCCGGACCCACCGCTCGGCCTGGCCGGCGCACCCTCCGGCTCGCCCGAGTTTCTGGCCCAGCTCCGATCTGCCGTGGCCGTCCTCGAGCGCATCGTCGCCGACCGCACGCTCCTCGCCGCTGTCCCCGGAGACGACCGACGGCGGCTTCTCCAGGCCGCCGGTCACGTCTACTCCCCCGACCCCACAAGCCGGCGGCAGCTGGTGCGCGCCAGCGCCCGGCGCCGGAAGGCGGAGCGGGTCGAGCGCGAGGAGTCGGCCCGCCGCCGCACCGGCATCCGCACGTTGCGCCGGCATCCGGTCTTCACCACCCCCAACGTTTTCCCCCCGGTCCCGCCCGACGCCTTTGCCGCCGAGGACGTCCACGATGCCGATGCGCCTCGGGAGCGGCTCGACCGGCAGCACTGCTACGTCTGCAAGGGCTCGTTCACCGAGCTCCATCACTTCTACGACCAGCTCTGCCCGCCGTGCGCCGAATTCAACTTCGCCAAGCGCACCGAGCTCGCCGATCTCCGCGGCACGGTGGCGCTGCTGACCGGCGGCCGGGTCAAGATCGGCTACCAGGCAGGGCTCAAGCTCCTCCGGTCCGGGGCGCGGGTGATCGTCACCACCCGCTTCCCCCGCGATTCCGCCGCCCGCTATGCCCGCGAGCCGGACTTCACCGACTGGAGCGATCGGCTCGAGGTGTTCGGCCTCGACCTGCGGCACACGCCAAGCGTGGAGGCGTTCTGTCGGGAGATGGCGGAAACCCGGGAGCGCCTCGACTTCATCGTGAACAACGCCTGCCAGACCGTCCGCCGACCGCCAGCCTTCTACGTGCACATGATGGCGGCCGAGCGCGCCGCGGCCGCGACGCTGCCGCTACCCGCCCGCTCGCTGCTCGGCCACTACGAGCACTGGCGCGGCGCACATCCGGCGCCGGAAGGACTCACCAGCGTCGGGCCCGCGGTGTTCGACCGGCGGCTGCCGAGTCTCGCCGGCATCGCGAATGCCGCCGAGCTTTCGCAGGCGGCGCTGCTGCCTGACGAGCGCGAGCCGGCGCCGCACCTCTTTCCGCCCGGACGACTCGATCAGGACCGCCAGCAGGTGGATCTTCGTGAGCAGAACTCCTGGCGCATGCTGATGGCGGACGTGCCGTCGGTCGAGCTGCTCGAAGTGCAGCTGGTGAATGCCGTGGCGCCGTTCATCCTCAACGCCCGCCTCAAGCCCCTCATGCTGCGCCACCCTGGGCGGGCGAAGCACATCGTGAACGTGTCGGCGATGGAGGGGCAGTTCTACCGCAACTTCAAGACGACCCGCCACCCCCATACCAACATGGCGAAGGCGGCGCTCAACATGATGACCCGCACCGCCGCGGCCGACTACCAGCAGGACGGCATCCACATGAACGCGGTGGACACGGGATGGGTGACCGACGAGGACCCGGCGGAGATCGCGGCGCGGAAGGTGGCGGAGCACCGCTTCCATCCGCCACTGGACATCGTGGACGGGGCGGCGCGGATCGTGGATCCGATCATCGATGGGATGAACACCGGCGTCCACGTCTGGGGCAAGTTCCTCAAGGACTATCGACCGACCGACTGGTGACGGGGGTGGCGTGCCATGTTCCTTCTACGAGCTGAGTCCATGACACCAGCGGCCAAGGTGGGCGTCGTCGCGCTTGGCTACGTCGCTGCCGTGGCGATCGCCTGGCTGGTCATGGATCTCTATGTCGCCGCTACCAGTGGCTCGGACCGGCGAACCTACCAGGGAATGTTCGCCTTTGGCGACAGTCTCCTGTTTCTGGCGGTCTTCGGACTGGCAGCTCTGCCCGCGACGGCCGTCGCCCTCTTCTTCCTCAGACGACAGCGCGGATTCTGGGTGACGCTTTCGGTGGCGTCTCTCGCCATCGGGTGCACCAGTCTCGCGGCTGTCGTCGTCTACCTCGGATCGATGGGTGCCGATTCGGGTGACCTCCTCCGCTCCTGGTCGGCTTTCGCCGTGCTCAGGATTTTCCTCGCGCCGTTGTTCACAGTGTTGTTTCTCCTCTCCGCCCTGTTCGCCCCAAGCCGCTGGGCTCGAATGTCTCTGCTCGCCGCTACCACGATCGAAGCAGCTTCGTTCGCCTGCATCGTCCTTACGTGGATTCAGACATCCCATCGTTAGTGGTCGGACGGGCTCGCTAGTCGCGCATGTAATGGCAGCTATATCCGCCGGGGTGTCTGCGCAGGTAATCCTGGTGGTAGCTCTCGGCGCTGTACCAGGTGGACGCGGGCTCGATGCTCGTCGTGATCGGCCGCTTCCATTTGCCGGAGGCCTCGATCCGCGCTTTGACCTCCTCCGCGATACGCCTCTGCTCGGGGTTCTGTGGGAAGATCGCCGAGCGGTACTGCGTTCCGACGTCGTTGCCCTGGCGGTTGAGCGTGGTCGGGTCGTGCAGCTTGAAGAACCACTGCTCCAGCAGCTCTTCGTAGCTGAGTACCGACGGATCGAAGGTCACCCGGATCGCCTCGGCGTGACCCGACTTGCTGTCGTGGGTGTCCTCGTAGGTCGGATTCTCCAGCCAGCCGCCGGTATAGCCTACGTCGGTGTCGATCACGCCGGGTACGGCTCGGAGGATCTCTTCAACGCCCCAGAAGCAGCCGCCGGCGAGCACGGCCACCTCGGTCTGCCGCCCGGCGGCCACGGCCGAGCGAGCTCCACTGTCCTTCGCGGTCATATCGGTTCTCCCCCATCAGGACCTGGCGATCGCCTGGCCTCCAGCCCACCAGGTCGTGATCAGCGCGCGTATTCGTCCACCTCGCCCTCCAGGGCAGGTGCCCGAAATCTACGATGTCGACCCTGTTCCTGGGCAACGGGGGGTCTATTGGATAGACCACTATCTGAGGTAGGATGGACGTGCCGGGCCGAGTGGTGCACCCGCGAGGCTGAGCTCCGAGCGCTCGGGGACTACACGTCCCTCTCACTCCTTTCCCTTACTGGTTTCCAATGGACATCCAGCTTCTCCTCGTCCCCTACGACTCCGCCCGCCGGGGGTGGCGTACCGGAGCCGGCCCCGAGCATCTCCTGCAGGCGGGACTCGCCACACATCTCACCCAGCGAGGCCATCGCGTGGCCGAGGTGCAGGTCATCGAGGATGATCCCGCCCAATCGCCGGCCGAACTCGGCCGCGGCGGCCACCGCCGGGTCGGTGAGCACGCGAGCGAGCGAGGCGACCGCGTGCCCGCAGGAGCGGCACCGGGCGACATGCCGAAGCGCTTCGATCCGCTGCTCCGGATCGACGGTTCCCTCGACCAGCTCCGCGAGGAGATCGTCGCCCAGGCACTCGGGAGTGGACGGAGCTTCCCGGATGGTGATCGTGCGAGCTCGGAGCAGTGCGAGCAGATCGAGGTGTCTCATCTCAGGACCCACAGTGGACACGAAACACGGCTTCCCAGCGTGGCACGCTGGGTGATCGCGATCGGCTCGCCGGATTCATGGCCTGCAGGATCAGATGCGCTCACGATGTTGCCCCCTTCCGGGATTCGCGCCCGCGGCGATCGTACGATCGAACGAAGTCGTGAGACGGACGAGGTGGAGGGAATTGCTTACGACAGGATGCCGGTCAGAGGTCACCCGCTCCGATCCCCACCCGTCCCAGCTGGGCCCGGAGCTGGGCCAGAGCCCGGTAGACCCGGTTGTAGACTGCCTTGGCGTTGGCCATCCCGACGATCGCCGCGACTCGATCGGCGGGCAGCTCTTCGATCAGGTAGAGCTCGATCGCAACACGGTCCTCGGATGACAGCTCCGCGAGCGCCGACTCCAGACGCTGATGCCGCTCCGCCGCTTCCAATGCAGAGGGCGGCTCGCTCGCCTCCGGAGGGGGCGGAGCGGCGGCCAGCTCCCGCGGCAGTCGGCCCCGGCGTCCCGCCGTCACGGTCCGATAGGTCTCCCGCAGGTCGGCGAGAAAGGCGCGGAAGGGAAGGTCGGGCTCTGCTCCGGCGCGGAGCAGCTCGTAGGCCTCGACGTGGCTACGCCGCTCCACGAAGACCAACTCGAAGATCCGGCGGTGACGCGGCGCGAGCCCCTGAGCAAGACGGGAGATCCGTTGGCGGCCATCACGGTGCCGATACCAGTCGACGGTGAGATGGCGAACGACCGTCACCAGCCAGGTGGAGAAGCGGGCCCGGCTCGGTGCTTCAGCCCGGGTCCGCAGGCGCGCCATCCCGTCCGAGCGCAGTTTCTCGCAGACGTCGGCGAAGACGTCCATCCCGTCGTCGTGGTCTTGGGTGTAGTGCCGGATGGAAGCGAAAATGAGGCGGCGGTAGCGCGAGAGGAACCCATCCCACGCCACCTCCGTCTGAACCTGCTGGAGCGGGAGGAGCCAGTCCTCCATGCCGGCCTCACAGGCGGCGTTACCCGCTGGAAGAGGAGCGCGGTTCGGCGTCGGTGAGGGTGACCGTAGTTTACCGCCCGGTCCACGCTGCGCAACCCGAGAAGCGGGAAGTGACGACGCACGCGGTTCACCCGGGACGGCAACGGTCGCAGCTCCACGAGTATGAGACGGACACGGCTGGCGAATTGCTCAAAGTCTCCGCCTGAGAGTCGCGTCCCTCCCCGTCAAAACGGCGCTTTTCGGTATTACCCGGGTCACGAGCAACCCGGGTCGGCTGCCGGGATCGTGAACGCTGTGCCCACCGGGATGTTGAATCGCGTGACCAGGAGGACCGCGGGTTGAGCACTCACCACGATTGCCCGGTGCACCTGCTCCGCGACCTCGAAATAGGCTTGGCCAGGACCGGTCACGGGACCCTCGGTGCACCCGTCCTGCTTGGTGAATCGCTCGACCTTGACCGACCCTTCGATGACGTAGACGAAGCTGGGTCCGGGATGGGTGTGCCACATTCCAAAGGGGCTCGTTGAACTGAGCAGTATCCTTTGGAAGACGATGTCCGTCCTGGCATGTGAATGAATCATGAAGTCCGGGAGCTGCTGCTGGAGCGTGAACGGATCGATCGGTGCGCGGAAGGTGAACGGTTCCAGACCGACCGGGGCGACATCCGTCGTCATCTGGTGCATGTCGCGGGGTGCAACGGGCGCATCCTCCGAGCAGGCGACAAACCCACCTGCAGTGAGGACAGTGACGATCAGACCTGCGAGCATGTGGCGCGACATGGGTGACCTCCTCTAAGCGGTGTGACCACTTCCCTGGGAACCAGCGGCGAACTACGTTCGAGCAGTCTGCGTGGGACTCGTCACCCGACGGACCCCCGGAACGTCACCGGCCCGGGTGACGCTCCGCCCGCAGGATTCCCCCATGATCGAGCTGCGCACGCTGGGCGCCCTGGAGGCGATCTCCGCCGACGGTACACCGCTTCGGTCGGTGCTCGCGCAGCCCAGGCGCATGGCGCTCTTCGGCTATCTCGCCCTGGCCTCGCCCCGTGGCTTCCATCGCCGGGACAGCCTGTTCGCCCTCTTCTGGCCCGAGCACGATGCCGAGCACGCCCGCCACGCCCTCAGGCAATCGCTCTACTTTCTCCGTCAGGCACTGGGCGCGAACGCGATCGTCTCCCGGGGTGACGAGGAGCTGGCCGTGGCGCCGGATCAGGTCCGGTGTGACGCCGCAGAGTTCGAGCGGGCGATAGACGAAGGACGGCTGGAGGCAGCACTGGCGCTGTACCGGGGCGATCTGCTTCCCGGGTTCCACATCTCGGACGCGCCTGATTTCGAGCGCTGGCTGGACCAGGAGCGCGCGCGGCTTCGGGGACGGGCCCAGGAAGCCGGCTGGGCCCTGGCGGGTGCCAGGGAGCGTGAGGGAGATGCCGCCGGAGCGGCCAAGGCGGGACAGGCCGCGGCCTCGCTTGCCCCGACCGACGAGGCGGCGATCTGCCGGCTGGTGCTCCTGCTCGATCGTCTGGGCGACCGGACCGGGGCGGTACGGGCTTACGAGGGGTTCGCCCGGCACCTCTGGCAGGAGTACGAGCTGCAGCCGTCCGAGCAGACCCAGGCGCTGCTCGAGGGCATCCGCGCCAGGACCACCGCGGCTACCGCGCCGCCGGCCCCGGAGTCGCCGGAGCCGGAGACTCCCCTGGCGCGCCCGGTCGAGGGGATGGTGTCGCGGCCTGAGACCTCGCGGCCGCCCGCCCGACGCCGGCGCATGGCGGCTCTACTGGCCGGCTGCGCGCTCACCGCCGGCACCTGGCTTGCCGTGGCGAGGCACGGTGCCACTTCCGGGGCCGGTGCGCTCCCCCGCGAGCTCCCGCGCTCGATTGCGGTGCTTCCCTTCCTCAATATCCGGGGGGATTCGTCCGGCGACTATTTCAGCGATGGGGTGACCGAGGAGATCCTGCACGCGCTCGCCCAGGTGCCAGACCTGCGGGTAGCGGCTCGGACCTCAGCCTTTCAGTTCAAGGGCAAGGAGACGGACGTCCGAGACGTCGGCCGCCAGCTGGACGTGGAGGCGGTGCTGGAGGGGAGCATCCAGCGGGAGGGCGATGCGGTCCGGATTACGGTGCAGCTGATCGATGCGCGGAGCGGCTACCATCTCTGGTCGGGCAAGTTCGACCGCGCGGTCGCCGATCTCTTCGTGGTGGAAGACGAGATTTCCCGCACCATCGCCGACACGCTCAAGGTCTCTCTCGGCCTTGCCGCGCGTCCCGTCAGTGGTGGCGGTGACGCCAGGGCGCACGACCTCTATTTCCGCGGCCTCTCACTCCTGGCTCAGCGGGGCGCGTCACTGCCGCAGAGCATCGCGCACTTCGAGAGCGCCCTGGCCAGCGACTCCAGTTTCGCGCCCGCCTGGGCGGGGCTCGCGGCGGCGACCGAGCTGCTCCCGGCCTTCTACCTCAGCTCCTATGCGGAGGCCCTGCCAAAGGCGGAGCGCGCTGCACGGAAGGCGCTGGCGCTCGACAGCGCGCTGGGCCCGGCCTACACCGTCCTCGCCAATATTCATCGAGACCGGCTGGAGTGGGCCGAGGCCGAACGGGCATACCACCGCGCGCTGGCTCTGGCACCCAACGATCCGGAGACTGTGCAGCAGTACGGGCAGTTCCTCTTCTGGAGCGGTCAGGCCGAGCGCGCGGTGCCGTGGCTGGAGCGGGCGCGCCGGCTCGATCCCCTCGCCCCGATTCCGGCGGCCACCTGTGGCACCGCCCTCTTGTTCGTGCACCGGTACGACTCCGCCGCGGTCATGCTCCGGCTGGCCTCCCGTCTGGGTCCGACCCTGCCACTTCCCTACATGTGGCTCATGTGGACCGAGCTGAATGCCACGCGATACGATTCGGCGCAGCAGGCTGCGCGGCAGGGCGCCCAGGCGGCCGGCATCGACCCCCAGGTGTACGCCCCGATGATCCGGGGCGTGGCCGATTCCGCGCGGCGGCGGGACGGGCTGGCCGCACTCGCGAGCATCCCTGATACCGCTCCTTGGAGCCTCAGCGCTGACTACCGGATGAACTGGTACATCCTGCTGGGCGACACGACGGCCGCGCTCCGCGCGGTGGAAGGGTTGAAGACCCGCGCGAGCCTCTTCTCGGTGCTCAACCTGTGGAACCCCGCGCTCGATCCGATCCGCCAGCATCCACGGTTCCAAGCGACGCTCGCGCGGCTCGGCCTGCCCTATCGAGGGACGGAGCCGTGATCCCGCGCGCGTTTGGCTCGGAGAGCTACTCCCGGGCCGGTAGGCCCACGGTAGCCTGGAACGTACGAAATCGTGGATCGCTCCGCAGAGGTGCGTATTCCTCTTCGACGTTGGGCGGTGACCCATGGTCGGATCCCTCGGCGGTTGGCCTCCAGGGCTGGGCGAGCCTCACGGGACAATGGGCGGGGTGGCCGAGCGAGCTCCCGCCGGATGGGTACGGTGGCCAGGGGCCGACGCGGGCCTGGTCCACGGTGCTCAATGTGAACATCGCGGACGACCAGGGCCACCTGGGTCACGGGAGCTGTTCTCCAGGAACAATTCCGAGTGCCAGTACCGAGCTGACCTGTAGCCTCCTGTTCACCCGGTAGGTACGCCGATCCTGGACGCGCAGCTTCGCAGCCTGGCGCCAGAGCGTGGCATGGCCACTTCGAGCCATTGTCACCTTCCGGGGCTCTTCCTAACCTGGGATCGCCGCAGCATACCTCATGTCACACTGAAGGCCTCCTTTCGTGGGAGGAGGCGCCTCTCCTGGCCGGAAGGAGGCGCCGATGCCGAGCCGCTCGCTCCCCGCCACGGTCCTCGTGGTCGACGATGAGCCTGCCATGCGCCACCTGGTGCGGCGGCAGCTCGAGGCCCTGGGATGCACCGTCCTGGAGGCCCAGAACGGTCCCGAGGCGCTCCGCATTCTCTCGAGCCGCCATGGCAGCTTAGACCTGGTGCTCAGCGACGTAGTGATGCCGGAGATGAACGGGACGGAGCTCGCCGACCGTATCCTGACGGACACTCCGGACCAATGCATCATCCTCATGTCGGGTCACGTGCCCGGTGGCCTGGCGCGGATCGGCCGGCGCGAGAGGATCGTCCCCATCCTCAGAAAGCCATTCCTGCCCGATCAATTGCTCGAGGTCGTGGGCCTCGTCCTGCAGCACCACGAGCCGGTGCCGCCCAGCGGCCACGAGAGCAGGGGTGCTACCGCGAGGTCGCCGCTCAACGCCCCTTGATCCGATCGCTGGCGCGTCCCTCCGGTGTCCGCTTACTTATCGCGGATGCAGATCGGGATTGACCTGGGGGGAACCAAGATCGAGGGGATCGGCCTGGACGCCGACCGGCCCGTGGCCATCCGGCGCCGGGTGCCGACGCCGCGTGACTACGCCCGAACTCTCGAGACAATCGCTCGGCTTGTGGCGGAGATCGAGGCCGACGCGGGGCGCACCGGCTCGGTCGGCGTCGGCATACCCGGGGTGGTGAGCCGCGCCACTGGCGTGGTCAAGAACGCCAACTCCACCTGGCTCAACGGTCGCCCTCTGCTCGCCGATCTCGAGGCTCGTCTCTCCCGGCCGATCCGCGTTGCCAACGACGCCAACTGCTTCACGCTGTCGGAGGCCATCGACGGGGCCGGACGCGGCTTCGAGGCGGTGTTCGGCGTGATCCTCGGCACCGGTGTGGGCGGGGGCATCGCGATCCGACACCGCATTCACGAGGGACCCAATCAGATCGCCGGGGAATGGGGCCATACGCCCCTGCCGTGGATGACGGACGAAGAGCGGGCGACGGCGCCGAGCTGCTACTGTGGCAAGACCGGGTGTGTGGAGACGTTTCTGTCTGGACCGGGCTTCGAGCGCGACCATGCACGCCTCTCGGGGATTGAGCGCTCGAGCCAGGAGATCGTTCGGGCCGCCGCGGCCGCAGATCCCCATGCCCTGCGGGCGCTGGAGCGATACGGGGATCGGCTCGCCCGGGCGCTCGCGGTCCTGATCGATATGCTCGACCCGGACGTGGTGGTCCTCGGTGGAGGCATGTCCAACCTGCCGGGTCTGCCGTCGGCCGCGTCGGAGCGGCTGCTCCGGTATGTATTCTCGGACACGGTCCTGACGAAGGTGGTGCGGAACGTTCACGGCGACTCGAGCGGCGTACGAGGAGCCGCATGGCTGTGGCCGGCGGCTACCGCTTTCGTCTGAGCTCCATCACCCAAAGCGGTTTCCAGGCTCCGCCAACCTCCTGGCTCTGCTCCACCCGATAGCTGTCCGGGCCCATGCGGGTCCAGATGGCGCGCAGCTCCATGGTACCCTTCTCCGTCTCGTGCCGAGTCGGAAAGACGATCGAGTCCCGACGGTACTCCACCGTTCCGACCAGGACTTCGCCCTCGCTGTTCCAATACCAGAACGCCAGCCGCTTCTCCTTCGGGTCCCAGCCGTAGAGCGCTTCCCCGGCGTAGGGTGCCGGGCCGTTCCGCACGACATGCCGATCGCGGATGAACTTTCGACCGTACACCCACTCGAAGCAGTGTTCGTCGGTGGCCTTGCCGTCGGGAAAGGTGCCCATCCAGCAATCTCCGACCACGAACGCGAGCGGTCCGAAGTCGGGGGCAACGGGTGGCGGGTTATCGAAGGTGAACAGAGCCGAGAGCGCCGCGAACGCGGTCCAGCCGATTGAAAGTTGCATGTGCCACAATGGGCAGACCGCGCTCCCACGTCTTGAAGATTTGTTACCCCACCTCGTCCAGCAGTGCCGTGGTATCCGGCGATCGCACCCGCAGGAACTCGGTCGGGCTGGCCGAGGCGACGCGGCGGAAGTCTCGCGCCAGGTGCGCCTGATCGGAGTATCCGGCCTCCGCGGCCAATCGGGGCCAGTCGACGCTGGTGCTCTCCCGCAATCGCGCCAGCGTCCATACGAAGCGCTGAAGCTGTGCGTAGGCCTTGGCGGACATGCCCAGGTCCCGGGCGAAGCGGAGCCAGAGCTGCTTCCGGCTCACACCCAGGTCCAGATGAACCGAGGTGATGCGCAGGTGGCCGTGGCGTGCCTCGATGAGGCGCGCGGCCTGTCCGACGATCGGCGAGGGAACGGCGCTCAGCGACAGCCGCTGGAGGAGGAGTCGCTCCAGAGACTCGAAGCGCATTTCGGTCGAGTCGGCAGCGAGCAGCAGGGCCCGGAGCTCGCGCGCCGGGGCACCAAGCAGACACTCCAGGTCGATGACCGCGTTGACGATCTTAGGGACGTCGGGACCGAACAGGCGCAACGCACCAAGCGGGTGCAGCCTCGCGGATACGAGGTGGGTGCCCTGCAGAGACTCGATGACGATGGCGCGTTCGTGGAGCCCGGAGAACCAGGGGACTCCCACACGCTGGTCCCCGCGTGGGTCATCATCTGATGCGGGGGACCCAGGTTGACCATGAGCTCGGTGCATCCATTCGGAAGGATTCTCTCCCGAAACGGGCTGAGCCGGCCCTCGACCTCCCAATATTGCAGGACGATGCCTGCCAGTACCTCATGCGGCGCGGCGCTGGAGAAACGCCATCGCCCCGGCGAGGATTCATAGTCGAGCGTCTGGATGGGCCCGGGCATACGGTAACATGAGGAGACCATGTCGACACGACAAGCGACCGAAGACAGGGCGACTGATTCCTCCAGGATCGGCCCGGACGACCCGCGGTATCTCGCGGTGGTCGAGAAGCGTTTCAACAAGCGATTCCGCGCCACCCCGGACTACGTCCGCCGAGTCGCCTCCACCGAGCAGGTGGTCGCCGCGGTCGACGAGGCAGTGCGGGAGGGACAGCGGCTGGTCGTGACCAGCGGCGGACATTGCCTCGAGGGATTCGTCTCGGATCCCGAAGTGCGGGTGATCATCGACGTCACGCCCATGAACCGGGTGTATTACGACCCGGCCATGCGTGCCGTGGCCGTCGAGGCCGGCGTCACCGTGGGCGAGACGTTCCGCGCACTGTACGAGGGCTGGGGAGTCGTGCTCCCGCTCGGCGAATTCCCCGCTATCGGCATGGGCGGACACGTCGTCGGGGGTGCCTTCGGCTTCCTGTGCCGCCAGCTCGGCCTCGCGGCGGATTATCTGTATGCCGTCGAGGTTGTCACCGTGGACGAGGCCGGACGGGCGAGCGGTATGGTGGCGACCCGGGAGACGTCCGACCCGCATCGCGATCTCTGGTGGGCGCACACCGGCGGTGGCGGGGGGAACTTCGGCATCGTCACCCGGTACTGGTTCCGCTCGCCGGGCGCGTCCGGCGACGATCCCGTCGGGCTGTTGCCCCGTGCGCCAGGGTCGATCACGACGTTCAAGGCCGAATGGAGCTGGAGCGGCATCGACCAGTCGTCCTTCCTGCGCCTCTGCCGGAATCACGGGACCTGGTGCGAGCGGAACAGCGGCGCCGATTCCCCGTTCGCCTCGCTCTGGACGCTCCTGGAGGTCCATCGGAAGCAGTTCGGAAAGATCATCATTCGGGGGGTGAGCACGGCCGGCGCCCCCGCCGAGCGGCAGGTCGATGATCATCTGGCGGCCCTGTCCGAGGGGCTCGGCGCACCCATCGGCCGCGAGCTGGCACGGATGTCCTGGCTCGAGTTCGCCCTGAACCCGTTCCCGGATCTCTTCGCCATGCCGCCCGGCGGCGTGAGTGTCAAGGTGAAAGATGCGCTGCTCAAGCGACGGCTCACCGACCGCCAGGTGGCGGTGGCGTACGACTATCTCACCCGCACCGACCACGATGTCATGGGCGGAATGCTGGGGTTCGCCACCTATGGCGGGCGGATCAATACCGTCGCGCCGGATGCGACCGGCTCAGCGCAACGGCACGCCATTCTCGACATGGCGTGCACCACCGGCTGGCTGGATCCGCGGGAAGAGGCGGCGAACCTGGAGTGGGTGCGGGCGTTGTATCGAGAGCTGTTCGCGGAGAGCGGGGGCGTCCCGGTTCCGGGCGAGGCCTACGATGGGGCGCTCATCAATCATCCCGATACCGACGTCGCGGACCCGGCGCTGAATACCTCGGGCGTGCCCTGGCCCACGCTGTATTACCAGGCGAACTATCCGCGCCTGCAGCGGATCAAGGCGCGGTGGGACCCGCGGAATGTGTTCCGGCATGCGTTGTCCATTCGGGTGGCGTGAATCGCAGATCTGAGCGAAGAGGGTCATGAAGATCGCCACGTGGAATGTCAACGGGATCCGGGCCCGCGCCGCCCAAGTGCAGGAATGGCTGGATCGCGAGCAGCCGGATGTCGTGTGTCTGCAGGAGCTCAAGGCCGAGCGGGCGCAAGTGCCCGAAGCGCTGGAGCGCGCGGACTACCATGCGTTCTGGCACTGCTGTAAGGGATATTCGGGGGTCTCGTTGCATCTCCGGAAGGAGATCTTTCCCGCCGAGCCGGTCTACAGCCATCCTCCCTTCGATCTCGAGTCCCGGATCGTGCAGGTCGAGCTCGGCAACCTGATCGTCGCCTCGATGTACGTGCCGAATGGCGGCAAAGACTACCCCGCGAAGCTCACCTTCCTCACCCGGCTGGTGGAGTGGGCGCGCGACCTCCAGGCCGGCGGCCGCGAGCTGCTGCTCGCCGGGGACGTGAATATCGCGCGCACCGACATGGACGTGCATCCGAGGGAGCGGAAGCCGATGGCGATCGGGCAGCGGCCCGAGGAGCGCGCCTTGTTCGAGACGCTGCTTGCTACGGGACTGAGCGATGTGGGGCGGGCGATGGATCCCGACAACGCCGGCCTGTTCACCTGGTGGGCGCCCTGGCGCAACCTCCGCGCCCGCAACATCGGCTGGCGTCTGGACTACCTGCTCGCCTCGCCGGTCGTGGCGAGTCGCGCGAGGAGCTGTGTGGTGCACGCTGATGTGGGTACCAGCGACCACGCGCCCGTGGTAATGACGACCGACTGAACGCTGCTCGACCGGCAGCGGCGATTACCTGGGGGGGTCGATCCGGTCGGGGTTGTGCTGCGCCAACAACCGTTCGGTGAAGTCCAGACGCTCCTGGGCCTCGACGATGTCCTGGCGGAGCGCACCGACTTCCTGCTCCAAGGCCTGCAGCCGCGCAGTGGCGTCGGGGTCTCCGCCGGCAATGCGGCTTTGGGCCTTGATCTTGGCGATCTTGACCGCGCCCCACACGGCGATGGCGGTGACGGGGATGAGAAACGCCGGATCCATCTGGCAAAACCTACGGACGGCTTCGGAAGGGGTCAACCGGCTCTAGCGGCCGCCGTCCTTCAGTGCCCAGCGAGGCCCCAGGGCAAGAACTCTCCCGTAGACGGGGCAGGTGGGGTCGTGCGCGCCGGGGAGATACCCGATGCTCATGAGGAACTCGCCCACGATCTCCCCACCGGTGAACCGGAAGGTCTGCTTGAACAGCTTCACCCACTCGGCCTTGGTTCGGGGATGGTGCGCATTCATCCAGCCGGCGAACGAGCCGTGCGATTCACGAAGCTCGAGGATACGCGCAGCATTGGCGATGGCCGCGTCCACCTTCAGCTGGTTGCGGATGATGCCGGCGTCCGCCAGCAGGCGCTTCCGATCGCGCGCGCGGTAGGCCGCCACGATCTCCGGATCGAAGCCATCGTAGGCACGGCGGAACGCCTCCCGTTTCTTGAGGATGGTGAGCCAGGAGAGTCCAGCCTGGTTGATCTCCAGCACCAGCCGCTCGAAGAGCGCGGCGTCGTCGGTGAGCGGAAAGCCGTACTCCTCGTCGTGGTAGGGCCCGTGCCACTGGTGGCCGGGCGCGATGTCGCAATAGGTGTTGGCCATCCAAATCTTCCCTATGATTCGGGGTCCGAGCCATGAGTGAGATCGCCGTCGGTACGCTGTTCGCCGCCGGGCTCTTCGTGGGCATGGTCGTCCTCCTCGAGCTGGGGCGGCGCCTCCGCCAGCGCCACCGGAGCCGGCACGGCGAGGGCGTGGGCGAGGGCGTCGGTGCCATCGAGGGCGCCGTGTTCGGCCTCATGGGTCTGCTGCTCGCGTTCACCTTTTCCGGCGCGGCCTCCCGTTTCGACGCGCGCCGCGAGCTGGTCATCGAAGAGTCCAACGCCATCGGGAGCGCCTATCAGCGGCTGGACCTCCTGCCGCCCGAGCCGCGGCAAGTACAGCAGGAGCTCCTTCGTCGATACGTCGATGCCCGCCTCTCGCTCTACCGCGCCATTCCGCATTCGGCCAGGGTGCGCGCCGCCTACGCCCAGGCCGCCGCCCTGCAAGGGGAGATCTGGTCCCGGGCGGTCACGGCGGTCCGCGACGCGCCACTTCCGCAGCTTGCCGGGCTGCTCCTCCCCGCCCTGAACCAGATGTTCGACCTCTCCACGACCCGTCTGGCATCGACCAGGATTCATCCCCCTGCCATCATCTATGGTTTGCTGGGGGTGGTCTCCCTCCTGTGTGCGCTCCCTGGCGGGATACGGCATGGGGGCGAGCGAGTCGCGAAGCTGGGTGCATATTCTCGGCCTCGCGGCCATCCTCGCGGTCACCATCTACGTGATCGTGGATCTCGAGTACCCTCGGCTCGGCTTCTTCCAGATCTCGGACTTCGATCAGCTGCTGGTCGAGGTCCGGGCAGGCATGCGCTGACGGACGCGACGCGTCGGGTGCGCGGCTACTCGGCGCTCCGCTGGCGGAGGTAGTAGGCGGCGGCGTTCGCCCGGTTGCCACAGGTCCGCATGTCGCACCAGCGCCGGGTGCCGTTCTTGGTCCCGTCGAGGAAGTAGAGCACGCAGGCGGAATGCGCGCACCGGCGGACCCGGCTCAGATCGGCGTGGCAGAGCAGATCCGCCGCGGCCTCGGCGATGGGCACCAGTAGATCCAACGGCTCCGTGAGGAGCAGTCCGCGCTGGGCGACGAACCCGGATGAGCCGGGCGCCAGCCTGGTCACCGCGGCTCCGCGCCCCAGGAGCTGGTTTACCCGCTCGAGGGTGGCGCGGGGCACCTGCCGTCCCGCCCCCGCCGCATCGGCCAAGCGGCGCAACGCGGCTCGAAGCGCGCGCGCCTCGGTCAGGGCTGCCGCGCCCGATCGTTTTCCCTTCCACTGTACCAACGCCTTCCGGGCCGAGGGCCGATCGATGCTCCCGGTGGCCTCGAGCCACTGCACCAGGTCGGCGAAGTCGCCGAGCAGGTCGCGCAGCACGCCCTCGGTGGCCACTTGGGTATTTACGAAGTCCAGCGCACGGTGGTTGCCGACGAAGACGAAGGGGGAGGGGTGGCGGGTGCTCATCATGACAGTGCGAGAGTATAAGGGGCCGGGGGGCGGTTGACAACCGGACACTGGGAACTTATCAGTAGCTAAATGTCTTTTAGACACTGATAAGTGCCGACCCGTGCTCGCCTGCTCAGGAGACCGACATGCCACCCGCCGCCGGCGTTGCCCCCGGTCACATCGGTCTCTCCGTCACCGATCTCGACCGGTCCATCGCGTTTTACCAGGAGGTGCTCGACCTCGACCGCCGGTTCGCTTTCCTTGGCGCCGGCGGGCAGCTGTTTCTGACGCTCTGGCAGCAGAGTGCCGATCATCGGCGCGCGGGACTGCACCACGTCGTCCCCCACCGCGAGAGGGCCGGCTCGGCTGCGCTCTTCTTCGCCGACCCGGACGGGATCAGGCTCGAGATCTACAGTCCCACTGGTGCGGCTGGGCTCACCGCACCGATACCTGGCGCACCGTCGTGCGGGTTCTTCTGATGGACCCGTATCACGAGGGGGAGCTGGAGGTGCAGCGTCGCGCCGGCGTGGCGGAGAATGCAGCGCGTGTGGGCCGCATCATCAGGAGCGACATCCCGGAGGTCGCCCGGGAGTTCCTCAGCGAGCAGCCCTTCGCGGTGCTCGCCGGTGCCGACGAGGGAGAGCGCGTCTGGGCCACACTGGTGCACGGAGAGCCTGGGTTCCTGACGGTCTCCGCCGAGAACGTCCTTCAGATCGCGGCGCGGCCCGGGCGGGAAGACCCGCTCGCGAGCCGTCTAGATGGCGAGGCGGAGCTCGGGGTGCTGGTCATTGATCTCGCCACCCGGCGCAGGATGCGGATCAACGGCCACGCCCGGCCGCTGGGAGAGCGGGGGCTGGAGATCGCCCCGCGCGAGGTGTACGCGAACTGTCCCAAGTACATCCAGCAGCGCGCCGTGCAGAGGGAAGGGGGCATCCCCGGCGGCGCCGTAATCAGGGTCGAGCGCGGGTCCGAGCTGAGGGAGCTACAGACGCGTCGAGTCGCTGCGAGCGACACGTTCTTCATCGCGAGCCGGCACGCCGCGGCAGGAGCTGATGCGTCCCACCGGGGCGGGGATCCCGGGTTTGTGCGAGTGGAGGCCCCGGACCGGCTGCGGTTCCCCGACTATGCGGGAAACGCGATGTTCAACACACTCGGCAATCTGGCGGCGGATCCCCGGGCGGGGCTGTTGTTCGTGGATTTCGACCAGGGGAGCACCCTGCAGCTCACCGGCTGTGCCGCGGTGGATTGGAGCCGGGACGCGGCCACCAGGTTCCCCGGGGCCGAGCGGGTGGTGGAGTTCTCGATCGACGCGGTGGTGGAGACAGTGGGGGTGCTGCCGCTGCGGGCGCAGCTGCTGAGCCGGTCGCCGCATAATCCACGGTAGGGGTGTGCGGGGGGTATAGTGCGGTTCTGTCGTCAACCGGCGGATCGGCCTCGGCAGCGCCGGTTCGGGGAGTCGCGAGCAAGATCCCTCGTCGCTGGTGCTCCTCGGGATGACAGGGCGGGCAGGGCTCGTGCTATTCTTCCCTGCCGCTTTGCGTCATGTTCCGGCACCCTCGATCCGCGGAACCGAGTCCCCATGCGCGCAGTGATCTACGCCGGAGCCGGTGGTCCCGAAGTCATCAGCATCGGCGAGGTCCCCAAGCCCGAGGTCCGGCCGGAGCACATCCGGGTGCGGGTACACGCCGCCGGGGTCAATCGGGCCGACCTGATCCAGCGGCGCGGCCAGTACGCGGCGCCGCAGGGCTGGCCGGCCGACATCCCTGGTTTGGAATACGCCGGCGAGGTCGAGGCCGTGCGTGGTGCATCCCGCTGGAAGGTGGGTGACCGGGTGATGGGCCTGGTGGGCGGCGGGGCGCAGGCCGAGCTGGTGACGGTGCATCAGGACGAGGCGCTCGCCATTCCCGAGGGGATGTCGTATGCCGAAGCCGCGGCGGTGCCGGAGGTATTTCTCACTGCCTACGATGCGCTGGTGACCCGCGGGCGACTGGCCTCCGGCGAGCGAGTGCTGATCCACGCGGTGGGCAGCGGGGTCGGCACCGCCGCGGCGCAGATCGCCAAGCACCTCGGCGCCACGGTCCTCGGGACATCGCGGAGCCCCGACAAGCTCGCGCGAGCGCTGGTCTACGGATTGGACATCGGGATCGACACCAGCCGCACCGGGTTCCGGGAAGCGCTGAATGACGATCCGGTCCACCTCATCCTCGATGTGCTGGGCGGCCCCGCCTTCGCCGACAACCTGGCGGTGCTCGCGTCACGGGGCCGGCTGGTTCTGCTCGGGTTCCTGGCTGGGAGCCGATCCACGGCCGACCTCGGGCCGATCCTCCGCAAGCGGCTGGAGGTCATCGGCACGGTGATGCGTACCCGGACGCTGGAGGAGCGCATCCCGCTGGTCCGGGAGTTCACCGAGCGCGTGCTTCCTCTGTTCGACCAGCGGATCGACCACGCCGCGCCGCTCCGGCCGGTGCTGGAGCGCACCTACCCGATGGCGGAGCTCGCCGAGGCGCACCGGGCCATGGAGTCGAACGAGACCTTCGGGAAGATCGTGGTGGTCTGGTAGCGGCGTCGGCTCCGCTCCTCGGTGAACGCCGAGCGGTCACGCCTGGTCGATGAACACCCGCACATTCGTCGGAGACACGAAGACCCGCTCGCCCTTGCGAACGCCGAGCTGCTCGAAGCGCGCCCGGGGGACATGTGCCTCGATGGTCTTGCCATCGTTGGTCCGGTCGAGCTCGAGCCGCACCACCGGACCGAACGCCCGGATATGCCGCACCACCGCCTCGATGGAGGAGTCGCCATTGGACGATGGCGCGACCTCGATCTCGAACGTCCGCACGTACGCCACCGCCGCCTGATCCTCCGCCTCGGCCCACTCGGGCGCGTCGAGCACGTTCTCCCCGATGTTGACCCGACCCCGCTCGAGCCGGCCGTGGAAGAGATTGACGTCCCCGAGGAAGCTGTAGACGAACGGGGTGGCCGGGTGCTCGTACACCTCCTCCGGCGTTCCGCTCTGCTCGATCCGGCCCTCGTTCATCACGACGACGCGGTCGGCGACCTCGAGCGCCTCCTCCTGGTCGTGGGTGACGAAGACGCTGGTGACGTGCACCTCTTCATGCAGCCGCCTGAGCCAGCGCCGGAGCTCCTTCCGCACCTTGGCATCCAGCGCCCCGAACGGCTCGTCCAGCAGGAGCACCTTGGGCTTCACCGCGAGCGCCCGGGCCAGCGCGACACGCTGGCGCTGGCCGCCCGAGAGCTCCGATGGGCGCCGGTCGGCGAGCACGTCGAGCTGCACCAGCCGGAGTAATCCCATGACCGTGTCCACGATCTCAGCCTCCGACGGGCGCACCCGCCGCGGCCGCACCCGAAGCCCGAAGGCGATGTTCTCGAACACGCTCATGTGGCGGAAGAGGGCGTAGTGCTGGAACACGAACCCCACCTGCCGCTCGCGGACCGGCTGGCCGGTGGCATCCTGGCCGTGGAATCGGATGGTGCCGCTGTCGGCGGGCTCCAGCCCGGCGATGATCCGGAGCAGTGTGGTCTTGCCCGATCCGGAGGGCCCCAGCAGCGCCACCAGCTCGCCACCGGGCACGTCCAGGTCCAGGTTGTCGAGGGCGACGAACTGCCCGAAGGTCTTCCGCAGGCTGCGAACTTCGATACTCATGTGCCGCTCCTGACCGGGGTGAGCTCGTCCTCGGGAACGCTGGCCGCGGTGCGCCGCTGCTGCCATTCGACCAGACTCTTGAGCACCAGGGTGACCAGCGCCAGCAGGGTGAGCAGCGAGGCGACCGCGAACGCCGCCGCGAAGCTGTACTCGTTGTAGAGGATCTCGACGTGGAGCGGCAGCGTGTTGGTGAGCCCCCGGATGTGCCCCGAGACCACCGACACCGCGCCGAACTCGCCCATCGCCCGGGCGTTGCAGAGGATGAGGCCGTAGAGCAGGCCCCACTTGATGTTGGGCAGGGTCACCCGGAAGAAGGTTTGCCAGCCGGTGGCGCCCAGCACCATGGCCGCCTCTTCCTCCTCCGGTCCCTGCTCCTGCATCAGCGGAATCAGCTCGCGGGCCACGAAGGGCGAGGTGACGAACGTGGTTGCCAGGACCATGCCCGGCACCGCGAAGATGATCTTGAGATCGTGCTCCAGCAGCCACGGCCCGAACCAGCCGTGGGAGCCGAAGAGCAGCACGAAGATCATTCCCGAGATCACCGGCGAGACGGCGAACGGCAGATCGATGAGTGTCACCAGCACCTGCCTGCCGGGAAACTCGAACTTGGCGATGGCCCAGGCCGCGCCGACGCCGAAGACCAGGTTCGCCGGCACCACGATGGCCGCGATCAGCAGCGTGAGCCGAGCCGCGCTGAGCGCGTCGGGATCGGTGATCGCTGCCCAGTAGGCGGGCAGGCCTTTGGCGAGCGCCTGGGTCAAGACGGAGACCAGCGGGATCACCAGCACCAGGCCAAGAAAGAGCAACGCGGCGCCGATGAGCAGCCAGCGCACCAGGCGGGTCTCGCCGGTGGCCCGGGTGACGGCGCGCGGAGCCGTCGTGGCATGAAGCAGGACGCTGGTGGCCATCAGGCGGCCATCCGCCGGCGAGCGGCCCACTGGAGCAGGTTGATGGACAGCAGGAGACCGAACGACGCAACCAGCATGACCATGGCCACCGCGGTGGCGCCGGCGTAGTCGTATTGCTCCAGCTTGGTCATGATGAGGAGCGGCGCGATCTCCGTCTTCATCGGCATGTTGCCCGCGATGAACACCACCGAGCCATACTCCCCGATCGCCCGGGCGAAGGCCAGGGCGAAGCCGGTGAGCAGGGCCGGGGCGATGGCGGGCAGGACCACCCGGACGAACGTCTGCCAGCGACGCGCGCCGAGACTCGCCGCCGCCTCCTCGACTTCGACCTCGAGATCATCCAGCACCGGCTGGACGGTGCGCACCACGAACGGCAGCCCGATGAAGATCAGCGCGACGGTGATCCCCAGCCAGGTATAGGACACCTGGATGCCGAGCGGCTCCAGCCGCGCGCCGACCCAGCCGTTCGGCGCGTAGAGCGTGGTGAGCGCGATGCCGGCCACCGCGGTGGGCAACGCGAACGGCAGATCGACGATCGCGTCCACCAGCCGGCGGCCGGGAAAGGGATAGCGGACTAGCACCCACGCCACCAGCAGGCCGAAGACGGTATTGACCAGCGCCGCCACCAGGGAGGCTCCGAAGGTGACCCGGTAGGAAGCGAGCACCCGGGGCGAGCTCACCGTGGCCCAGAACGCGGCGGGGGTGAGCTCCGCCGACTTGAACAGCACGGTGGCCAGGGGCAGCAGCACCACCAGGCTCAAGTAGGTGCAGGTGATTCCGAGCGACAGCCCGAAGCCCGGGAGCACACTGCGTGGTCGAACTGGCATCGTCATCCCTTCGTAGGGGTAGAACCGACAGCTCGCACTCTCAGCTTCCCGGCTGATAGATCTGGTCGAACACGCCACCGTCCGCGAAGTGGGTGGCCTGGGCCTTCTTCCACCCGCCAAAGACCTCGTCGATGGTGAACAGGGTCACCTTGGGGAATTGGGCCTGGTATTTCGCGGCGACCGAGGCCAGGCGCGGGCGGTAGAAGTTCCGCGCGGCAGTTTCCTGGCCGGTTTCACTGTAGAGGTACTCCAGGTAGGCCTGGGCCACCGCCCGGGTGCCGTGCTTGTTGGCCACCTTGTCCACCACCGCCACCGGCGGCTCGGCCAGGATGCTGACCGAGGGAGCGACCAGCTCGAACTTGCCGGGCCCCAGCTCCTTGATGGCGAGCAGCGCCTCGTTCTCCCAGGCGATCAGCACGTCGCCGATGCCCCGCTCGACAAACGTGGTGGTGGCGCCGCGCGCGCCGGCGTCCAGCACGGGCACGTTCTTGTAGAGCTTGGTGACGAACGCCTTGGCCTGCCCCTGGTCGCCGTTGAACTTCTTGAGGGCGTATCCCCAGGCGGCCAGGTAGTTCCAGCGCGCGCCACCCGAGGTCTTGGGATTGGGACTCACCACCGAGACACCCGGCCGCACCAGGTCGTCCCAGTCCTTGATGTGCTTGGGATTTCCCTTCCGGACCAGCAGGACGATCGTCGAGGTGTAGGGCGAACTGTTGTTGGGCAGCCGGGTTTGCCAGTTGGCCGGGAGCAGGCCGCCCTTTTCCGCGATCTGGTCGATGTCGTAGGCGAGCGCGAGGGTGACGACGTCGGCTTCGAGGCCATCGACCACCGAGCGGGCCTGTTTGCTCGACCCGCCGTGGGACTGCTTGATGGTCACTTCCTGGCCGGTCTTGCCCTTCCAGTAGGTCGCGAACTGTCGATCGAAATCCTGGTACAGCTCGCGCGTGGGATCGTAGGAGACATTGAGCAGCGTCACGGGCTTGGGAGCCGCCTGAGCCGCGGCGATGCCGTGGCCTCCCAGCAAGGCGAGGAGGACAGCAGAGCCGTGCATCGCGAGTCGGGTGCGCATGGTCGTCAACTTGCCTCTCGTGTCGAGATCAGAAGGAGTATTGGACCCGCGTGGCGACGAAGTTCTCGTCCTCGCGGTCGCCCGTGGCGGTGCCACCGGTGAACGTGGTGTGCTCATAGTCGGCCACGACCTTGATCGCCTTGGCCAGGTACCAGTTGAGTCCGATCGCCCAGGCCTTGGCCTTGCTCGGCGTGTTCGCCGGGTTGGCGAAGGTGGGGAAGGTGGCGTCATCGATGCTGAGCTCGCTGTAGCGCGCGGCCAGCTCGAGTGCGCCGAAGGTGCCCGCCTTGGGATCGAACGGCTTCTTGGGGGCGGCGCTCTTGAAGGAGTTCTTCTCGCCGGTCAGGAAGATCGAGCCGGTGGTCTGCCAGGCGGTATGCTTGAGCTTGAGGGGCGTGCCCGCCAGCTTGGTCACCGCCTGCCAGGACTGGATGTACTCGCCGTGGAGACCCAGCGGACCGGAGTAGAAGTAGGCCTGGGGCGCCACGCGGGAACGGCGGCCGTCGGCGAATATGTTGTTCGCCGGCGTGGTGAGGCTGCTTCGGTACTTGAACCAGGTCTGCTGCCCCGGCGTCCGGTAACTGGCGAGCGCGGGGGCCAGAATGGTCCCGCGCTCCAGTCCCGTGGTCCCGGCCACGCCAAAGCCGAGTCCCGCGAGCGCGCCGAGCTTGAACGGCTGGAGGAAGACGCGGCCGGCCACGTCCTTGGCGTCGCTCACGTCGCCGTCGCCGTTCCCCAGGTCGGGAACCCCGTTGTAGATCCCGGCCTGCCAGGTGAAAGCGCCGGTGGAGATATCGCCCGAGAGCTGAAGTCCGATATCGCGGTTGGGTGCCAGGTTGGTCGCCAGCGCCCGCTCGGCGAACACGATGTCGCTGGCCGACTGGTAGCGCTCGAGGTCCACCGCGGGTTTGAACTTGCCGACCCGTATGGCGAACGCGGGTGCGATCTTCACGTCGGAGTAGGCGTCGAACAGCACCGTCTGGCCCTGGCCGAAATCGGGCTGCAGCCGGAACTCGAGGTACTTGCCGACGGTGGCCTCGAGGATGGGGCGCGCCCGGCGGAGAAAGAAGGTGGTGGTGGCCGGGGCGGCCTTGTCGCTCAGGAAGATCCGCGCGTCGGTCTGCACCAGCCCCTTGAGCCGGACGGCGAACTTCCCGTCCGCCGACTTGATGCTGAAGCCGTCCTTGGCGCTCGCGGTGGCGCTCACCTTGTCCTTGGCGGCCGCGGCCGCGCTGTCCGCGGCGAGCTCACGCAGCCGCTGAAGGATGCGGACCTGCTGGTCGAGCGCGTCGATGCGGGACTCGAGGGAGGCCGGCACGGTGTCGCCCTTGGTGGAGTCCTGTTGTGCCACACCCTGTCGCACCAGGCCGACACTCGCCAGCCCGACAACGATGCCTGCGGCCCAACCGTGAACGGTTCTCATCCGGCGCTCCTCTTTTTCGTCGGGGGTGGACTTCCGGCCGTCCGGTCAGCCCCGGTGCTCGGCACTCGCGGGGTGCGAGCGCGAACCTGATTCAGCTACTGCTTCGGCTCCCGTTTCCGGTCGCTAACCTCTGATTCGAAACGGACTTTCTCGCTGCGTTCCAGCTGGACCACCCGCCCGTCGTGGATCACCAGCTCGACCGTCCCATAGCGGATGGTTCGGAGCGCCTCTCTCAGGGCGTGGAGGATGGCCGGGGAGAGCGCCTCCGGGCCGGCCTCACGTTGGGGCTCGTCGCGGGGCGACGGGTGCAGAGTCATAGATCTATATACTCTATCGACTAAGTAGAGTAAACACCTACGGCCCGTAGCAAGCCTCGTGCCGTGCTACGTGGCGCTAGGTGAGCTCGTGCACCCGGCGCCCGAGCGAGGCCAGGCTGGTCTTGTCGAGGATCCGTGCGGTGGCATCCCGCACGTCCTTCATGGCGAGGTGGACACCGCAGGCGGCTTCGTCACGGCAGTCGATGCAGCGGACGTACGCCGTCTGGCTGGCGCACGGCACCGGTGCGAGCGGTCCATCGAACATCCGCACGATCTGGCCGAGGAAGATGGTCTTGGGGTGGCGCGCGAGGCGGTAGCCGCCCCCCTTGCCCTTCCGACTCTGGAGGACGCCCTGGTTCTTGAGCGCCAGCAGAATGACCTCGAGGAACTTCCGGGGGATCTGCTCCCGCCGGGCCAGATCCTCGATCCGCATCGGCTCGCTGGGTTCCTGGTCGGCCAAGGCGAGCAGCGCCTTGATGGCGTACTTGGCTTTCTTGGAGAGCATATCACTGAGAGCTTGGCTGAGAAGCCCGCAATATAGTCAGGCCCCGCACACGCCGGCCGATGAACGACGCTGTGCTGGTGGATACTCGCACCCGATCGCCCTATACTTTCTCGTCCGCCCCCAGCCCACACCCTCCAAGAGCTCGCCCTATGACAATGACGCGTCGCCGATTCCTTGCCTTGGCGAGCGCACCAGCTGCCCGGCTGGGGCCGGCTCTCGCGCCGCGTCGCGAGCGGTACGACGTCTGCATCGTCGGCAGCGGCGCCGGTGGGGGGATGGCTGCCTACGCGCTCACCCGGACGGGAGCCAACGTGGTGCTGCTGGAGGCTGGCCCCGAGTGGTACAGCGAGCGCGACTCGATGATGCTGACCGCCGCCGCGGACTCACCGCGCCGCGGCGCGGCGACCGCGGAGCGGCAGTTCGGCGAGTTCGACGGCTGTATCGGCGGCTGGGACGTGGCCGGCGAGCCGTACACGCTGGCGCCGGGCACCGAGTTCGGCTGGTGGCGCGCGCGGATGCTCGGCGGCCGCACCAACCACTGGGGCCGCTACTCGTTCCGGTTCGGCCCCGACGATTTCCGCGGCAAGAGCGTCGACGGACTCGGCGACGACTGGCCCATCGGCTACGACGACCTCGCCCCGTACTATGATCGTCTCGACCGCTTCATCGGCCTCTTCGGTAGCAACGAGGGGCTCCGGAACCATCCCGACGGGATCTTCCTTCCACCGCCCCGGCCGCGCTGTTACGAGCTCCTGGTGCAGCAGGCCAGCCGCCGACTCCAGATCCCCTGCATCGCCAACCGGATGTCGGTCCTCACCCGGCCACACAACGGCCGCTCCGCATGCCACTACTGCGGTCAGTGCAACCGCGGCTGCGGGGTGAACGCCAACTTCTCGAGCCCTGGCGTGTTCATCAAGCCGGCCCTGGAGACCGGACGGCTCACCCTCGTCACCGGTGCGATGGCCCGAGAGGTCACCCTCGACACGGCGGGACGCGCCACCGGCATCTCGTACATCAACAAGGCCACTGGCGCCGACGAGCACGTCCGGGCCGGCGTCGTCGTGCTCGCGGCGAGCGCCTGCGAGTCGGCCCGCCTCCTCCTCAACAGCCACTCGTCGCGCTTTCCGAATGGGCTCGGCAACGCCGGCGGCGTGGTGGGCCGCTACCTCACCGACACGACCGGTACCGACGTCGGGGGCTTCATCCCGAGAATGGCGGACCATGTGCCGCACAACGAGGACGGTGTCGGCGGCGCGCACGTCTACATGCCGTGGTGGCTCGACAACCAGAAGCTCGACTTCCCCCGCGGGTACCACATCGAGGTCTGGGGCGGCCTCGGCGAGCCGTCCTACGGCTTCATGGGTGCCATCCACCGGTATCCCCGTGGCGGGGGCTACGGCAAGCAGCTGAAGGACGACTACCGCCGGTACTACGGCGCCACCATCGGCTTCTCCGGGCGCGGCGAGATGGTCCCGAACGACGACTGCTGGTGCGAGATCGACCACGAGGTCGTGGACCGCTGGGGCATCCCGGTGCTGCGCTTCCACTGGAAGTGGAGCGATCACGAGCTGAACCAGGTGCGCCACATGCAGCGGACCTTCCGCAGCCTCCTCGCGGAGATGGGCGGCGAGGCTCTCGCGCCGATGCCGACGAAGGAGAAAGGGTACGGGATCGCGCCGGGCGGCCGCATCATCCACGAGCTCGGCACGACGCGCATGGGCCGGGACCCCGCTCGATCCGTGGTGAACCCGGACTGCCGGGTGCATGGGGTGCCTAATCTCTTCGTCGCCGACGGCGGGCCGTTCGTGTCCCAGGCGGACAAGAACCCCACCTGGACGATCATGGCGCTCGCATGGAGAGCCAGCGACCACATCGCGGAGCAGCGGAAGGCGGGTGCCCTGTGAGCGACCTGACCCGCCGCGACCTGGTGACGCTGCTCGGGGTCACCGCGGCAAC
Organism: Gemmatimonadales bacterium; assembly: GCA_036265815.1. Lineage (NCBI taxonomy): Bacteria > Pseudomonadati > Gemmatimonadota > Gemmatimonadia > Gemmatimonadales > Gemmatimonadales bacterium. Next base: position 19,797 of record DATAOI010000027.1, on the reverse strand, counting down.
CGCCGCGTGCGGCGGGCGGCCCGGCGGCAAGAGCGGCGAGAGCGAGCACCAGGCTGACAGCACCGCCTTGTCGATGAAGGCGCCGCAGTTCTTCACCCCCCACGAGTTCGCCACCGTCACCGTGCTGGCCGACCTCGTCATCCCCGCCGACGATCGCTCCGGTGGCGCGAGCGAGGCCGGCGCCCCGGCCTACATCGACTTCGCCCTGCGCGAGGTGGAGGATGACGTCATGCGACTCGCCCTGCGCGGCGGCCTGGCCTGGCTCGACGCCGAGTCTGAGCGGCGCTTCGGCCGCACGTTCGTGGACGCCGCTCCCAGCCAGCGCATCGCGATCCTCGACGACATCGCGTGGCCGGCCAGGACCGCCCCTGCGCTCGCGAACGGGGCCGCGTTCTTCAGCGACCTCCGTGACCTCGTCGCCACCGCGTTCTGGTCGAGCCGCATCGGCGTGCGGGATCTGCGGTACCAGGGCAACCAGGCCCTCCCGGAGTGGGCCGGCTGCCCTGACGCGGCGCTCCGGAAGCTGGGGGTGAGCTATCAACCGGAGCGGACGACGTGAGCCGACGGAGACTCGGAATCGGCATCGTTGGCAGCGGTTTCAATGCCACCTTCCACCTGCAGGCCTTCACTGCGGTGCGGGATGCCGAGGTGCGGGGCGTCTGGAGCCCTCATCCCGGCAACGCGGCGGCGGCGGCGGCGCTAGCCCGGCGGCTCGACGTGGGGGAGGCCCGCCCATTTCGCTCGATCGCGAAGATGGTCGCGGACCCCGGCATCGATGCCCTCTGGCTCTGTGGCCCCAACCACACGCGCATCGAGAACGTCGAGGAGATCGCCGACGCCGTCGAGCGCGGCCACGGCGAGCTCCTCGGTCTGGCCTGTGAGAAGCCGCTGGCCCGCAACGTCGCCGAGGCGAAGCAGGTGCTGGGGCTGGTGCGGCGGGCGGGGATTCCGCACGGGTACCTGGAAAACCAGATCTTCGCCCCGCAGGTACAGCGGGGGCGCGAGTTGATCTGGGCCAGAGGTGCCCGCGCCGTCGGCCGGCCCTACCTCGCGCGCGCGGCCGAGGAGCACGCCGGGCCGCATCGTCCGTGGTTCTGGCAGGGCGCCCTGCAGGGCGGGGGAGTGCTCAACGACATGATGTGCCACTCGGCCCTGGTGGTGCGACACCTGCTCACCGAGCCCGGCCGGCCGGCCTCGTCACTCGACCTCCGCCGGGTGACGGGTCACATCGCCAGCCTCAAGTGGACACGTCCCGAGTACGCGCGGCGCCTCAAGCGCACGATGGGCACGACGGTGGACTACTCGAAGCGGCCGGCGGAGGACTACGCGAGCATCGTGCTCGAGTTCCAGACTCCGGACGGCCGCCGCGTGATCGGCGAGGCCAGCACGTCCTGGAGCTTCGTGGGCGCTGGTCTCCGGCTCTCGGCTGAGCTGCTGGGACCGGAGTACTCCATGTCATGGAACTCACTGGACACCGGTCTCCACCTTTTCTTCAGCCGTGAAGTAGAGGGAAGGGCCGGCGAGGATCTGGTAGAGAAGCAGAACGCTGAGAGCGGGCTGATGCCGGTCGTTGCCAGCGAGGCGGCGGTGTATGGCTACGAAGCGGAAGACCGCCACTTCGTGCGGGTTTTCCTTGGAAAGGAAGAGCCCCTCCTCACCTTCGAGGATGGCCTGGACGTCGTGAGGGTGCTCATGAGCGCCTACCTCAGCGCCGAGCAGGAGAAGACGGTGCGCTTCCCGCCGCGGGGGCTGGAGTCGTTCGTCCCTGCGGTGGCTCGCGGCCGCTGGCATCCGAACCGCTGACCCGGCGGGGCCGGAAAAGCAGAGCGAAGGCGGCGAACACCACCAGCGCCATCACCGCGGGCACCAGCCAGATGGTCGACCAGTCGTGGATCCCAGGCGGGCGGGTCCAGCGCTCCACCACCGCTCCCGACACGAAGGCCCCCACGAAGTAGCCCAGCCCGTTGGTCACGAAGTTGATGAAACCCTGCGCCGCGGCGCGGCTCCGCACGCCGGCGCGATCGTCGGTGTAGATCTGACCCGCCACGAAGAAGAAGTCGTAGCAGATGCCGTGCAGCAGGATCCCGGCGAAGACCAGCCACATTCCCGGGCCGGCGTCACCGGCGCTGAAGGCGAAGTACCGGAGCGCCCAGGCGAGCATCCCGCCGAGCATGATCCCCTTGATCCCCAAGCGCCGGAGTGCCAGAGGGAGGAGCAGCATGAACCCAATCTCCGACATCTGTCCGAACGTCTGGATGAAGGCAGGGTCAGGCGCGCCGATCTCGTTGAGGTAGGGGTTCGCGAAGGTATAGTAGAACTGAAGCGGGATGCAGAGCAGGAAGGAGCCGATGACGAAAATCAGGAAGGCGCGGTCGCGGAGCAGCGCGAGCGCGTCGAGCCCCAGCGCGTCGCGCGCGCTGAAGGGCGCGCCCGCGGCCTTGGGCGGCGTGTGGGGCAACGCGAGGGAGTAGAGCCCGAGCACCACCGATCCGACCGCCGCAACCCGCATCGGCAGCACGAGCGCATCGGCGTGGAGGACCCGGCCGACCAGGATGCCGGCAGCGATCCACCCGACGGTGCCGAGCACCCGGATGACCGGAAACTCGCGGCCCGGGTCGTGCACATGGTGGAAGGCGATCGAGTTGGTCAGAGAGAGCGTCGGCATGTAACACAGCGCGTACGCGATCAGCGCGGGATAGAACGTGGCGAAGCTGGTCTGCGAGGAGGCGAACCAGAGCAGGCCCGCGCCCGACAGGTGGAGGCCAGCCATGAGCCGTTCGCTCGCGAAGAAGCGATCGGCGACCATCCCGAGAAAGAATGGGGAGACCAGCGCGGCGATCGCGGTGGCGCCGTACGCCAGCCCGACCTGTGAGCCCGTGAAATGCAGCGTCCGGGTCAGGTAGGTGCCCATGGTGACGAACCACGCGCCCCAGACGAAGTACTGCAGGAACATCATCGCCGACAGACGGGCCCGCGCCGACCCCGCGGCGTGGCTCACGGGAGCGTGCGCACCTTGATGTTACGATATGCCACCCGGTCGCCGTGATCCTGGAGCGCGATGTGTCCCGAGGCCGCGCGCCCGTAGCCCGGCCACTGCTTGAACTTGCTGGCTTGGACTTTCGCCTTCCAGTCGGGGCTCCCAAGCTCGTACTCGACCACCTTGGTGCCGTTGAGCCAGTGCTCGACGTGGTTTCCCCGAACCAAGATGCGCACCGCGTTCCATTCGCCGGCCGGCTTCACCACACCGGCCGGAGCGGGGTACAGCCCATAGGCGGAGCCGGCGGCGGTGAGGCGCGACTGGCCGTCCTTGTGGCGCGCGTCGTCGAGCACCTGCATCTCGGGTCCACTCTCGTAGGTCTCGCCGGCATCCTCGGTGACCCGATACATGATCCCGCTGTTGCCGCCTTCGGCGACCTTCCACTCGAGCGTAAGCTCGAAATCGCCGAACTCGTCCCGGGTGATCAGGTCGCCTGCCTTCCCGACCCGCGTGAGCGCCCCGTCCACCACCTGCCAGCCCGCGGGCACGCTGTCCTTCTTGAATCCTCGCCAGCCCTCGAGCGATCCGCCGTCGAAGAGCGTGCGCCACTCTCCCTCGGCGGGGACGGAAGCGCCGCCGCTGGAGTCGGGCTTCATCGGCATCGAAACCGTGGTGGACGACTTCTCGGATGAGCAGCCGGCGAGAGCGAAGGCGAGCAGCCATCCGGCCGCGAGCCGGGGCCTAGAGGACCCGGACCTTGATGTTGCGATAATGCACCTCGCTCTTGGGGTCGTGTCCCTGGAGGGCAAACGTCCCGTGCGAGATCAGGCGGTGGGCAAGCTCGGGTGGGCGGACCGGGTGGTCTTCCTCGGTGTAGTCCACGATCACCTTGTCATCGACCTTGGTGACGATGTGCTTGCCCTGAACGGTGATCGAAAGAGTGAACCAGGTCCTGTCTTTGGCGGGGGGGATGGGGTTGTCCTTGATGCCCCAGAGCCCGGCGGTGCGGCTGGTGTCGGCGTGCGAATTGTTCACCTGCACCTCGTAGCCTTTGTCGGGCCACCCCTTTTCCTGCCACTCCGTGTGGAAATAGACCCCGGAGTTCGCCCCGGGATAGGTCATCACGTCGAGCCTGAGCTCGAAGTCAGTGAAGTCGTGATGTTGGACGGGACCGAGATAGAAGAGGTGCGAGGTCGGACCGCGCACGATGATCTGCCCGTGTGCCACGCTGAACGTGCCCGGCTTGTCGCTGGCCTTCCAGCCGTCCAGGCTCACCCCATTGAACAGAAGTTGCCAGCCCGCGGTGCGCTCCTCGGCGGTCAGCGTGTTGGGGCTCGCGGCTGCGACATCCTGCTCACCGGACTTGACCTGCGCGCTGCCACGCGCCGGGGCACAGGCTACCAGCGCGAGGGCGGCGAAGCGTATGACGAGGTTGGGCCTAAGGTGCATGGGCGTGGACGCTCCGTCACGAGCGGTTGGCTCATAGTATCGCAGAGTCGCGTGACGCCGCAAGAGTGGCCTTGGTCGCTGCTGACTCAGGAGTCAGCGAAGCAGATGAACTCGCGTCGAACGTCTTGAGCAGCACGATGCGCGCGGAGCCCCTGCTGGAAGGCGCGGCGTGCGCCCAGGCCACGGCGCGGCGGCCGTAGCGGGAGTGGATCCGATCCATCGCGCCCTGGAGCGCGTGCTCGCGAACCGGGGAGGGGACCTGAAGAGTGGCGCGAGCGCCGTCGAGCACGGAAGGACGAGCCGTCGCATCCTGCTGCCCGCTCTCCCACAGCTCCAGCTGCGCATCCGCTTCCTCCAGCCGATCCAGCGTGAGCGCCACCGCCCGGACCGCGAGACGCTTGGCGTTGGCCAGAGTAAAGGCGCGGCGCGCGGCGCTCCAAAGCTCGGCATCGAGCATGGCGCCCGGCAGCGGGACGGCGCGCACTACAGTGGTGTGATCCGCGTAGGTGGCTTCCACGCTGAGCCGCCGCGCTACCAGCCTGCCCTGGCGGAGACGGCGGCCGAGCCGCTCGCTCAGGAGCCGGAGGAGCGGGTGGAGCACGCCGATGTCGTTGGTGTCGGTGGCCAGCGTGTGGGCGGTGTGGAACTCGGCCTGCCGTTCGGGCGGAAGCACGGGGCGGGGATCGATGCCGCGCGCCCGCGCCCGCAGCGTGCGCCCGGTACTGCCGAAGACGGCGCAGAGCGCGCTCTCGGCGATGGCCGCGACCTCGCCGATGCGGTCGAGCTGGTAATCGTCCAGCCGGCTCCGGATGCGGGGCGAGAGGTCGGGCAGCACGATGATCGGATGGGGCGCCAGGAAGCTGGCTTCGGCGCCGCCCGGCACCTCCAGCAGCGGCTCGGGCTTGACCACGGTGGTGGCCGCCTGGCTGACCAGCTTGTTGGCCGCCACACCGACCGAGACCGGCAGCCGGAGCCGCTGCCACACCTCGCGCTGCACCCGCGCGGCCACGTCCACGGCGGGTCCGAAGAGCCGACCGGTGCCGGTGAGATCGAGGAAGGCGTGGCCGTATCCTCTTGGCTCGATGGCCGGCGCGTACATCCGGAAGATCTCGTGCAGCGCGCGCGACGCGCGGGCGTAGAGCACCGGATTGGGCGGCAGCAGCACCAGGTCGGGGCAGATCTTCCGGGCCTGCCGCACCGGCATCCCCTGGGAGACTCCCGCCAGCCGCGCTTCGGCCGACAGCGCGATGATGGTGGCGCGATCGGCGCCGGGCGGCGCCACCGCCACCGGCCGGGTCCTGAGCGCGGGGGCGACGAGCCCCTCGAGGGACGTGCAGAACGCGGGAGGATCGATGAAGAGGACGGAGCGGGGCATACTGGCGGCTACAGCAGGGACGGCTGTTCGGGAGCGGGAACCGCGCGCGGTTCGTGCCCCTCGAGCTGCTGCTTCCTTCGCATGCCTTCGTCGACCGGGAATCCATGGAGCCGCTGCAGCTCATGCAGCCGGCGGCTCAGCGCCTGCTGATAGGCGGGACTCACCCCTTCGCGCCGGGCGTAGTGCCGCTCGTAGCGCCGGGCCAGGTGGGGGAACTCGCGGGTGAGGACGGGAAGGAAGCGGTGCCGTGCCGCGGGGCCGAGCCGGAGCGCCGACCCGACCACGTAGCGGGCGCCCGCCGCCTTCGCCGCCGCCATGAGTTGCGAGAGTCCAGCCCGATCGTCGGTGACGCCGGGGACGATGGGGGCCACCAGCAGTCCGGCGTGGACCCCGCCCTCGGTGAGGCGGCGGAGCGCCTTGAGCCGGACCGCCGGCATGGGCGAGCGCAGCTCGAGGCGCCGGGCCAGCCGGGGATCGGCGGTGGCGAGGGAGATGTTGACGGTGACCTCGTGCCGCTCGCTCAGCCGCTGAAGCACCCCCAGGTCCCGGGTGACCAGCGGCGACTTGGTGATGAGCCCGATGGACAGACCGCGGTAGCGCAGCAGGAGCTCGAGGATGCCGCGGGTGAGGCGGAACCGCCGCTCGGCTGGCTGGTAGGCATCGGTGGCGGTGCCGATGACCAGCGAGTGCCCGGCGAGCCGGGCCGGATCGAGCGTGCGGGCCAGCACCTCGACGATGTCGGTCTTGACCAGGATGCGCTTCTCGAACGCCTGCCAGGCGGGCATCGGCTCCTCGCCGTCGGCCCCGTGGCGCTCCATGGCGTAACGGTGGGTGTCTCGCGCGTAGCAGTAGGTGCAGCCGAACTCGCACCCGACGTAGGGATTGATGGACCAGAACCCCATGCGGGTGGTGGCCGGAGTGTTGAGCGCCGAGCGGACGGAGAGCGCCAGGAAGCGGGTGCCGCGCTCGCGCTGGTCGAGCAGGGACCAGCCGGCCGGCGCGGACTGGCCGGGCAACAGGTCGAGTTGTGCCGCCGGCCGATCTCGAGCGGCGGATGCCGTCACCCGCGTCACCCGCATCGTCCCCACCCGCACTGGGTGCAGCTCAGACAGCCGGAGGAGCGTACCAGCGGGCCGGCGCACTCGGGGCAGACGCGGGTGTGAGCGGAGCCGGCCGGCGTGGCGATGGTAGGGGAGGGGGAGAGCTGAGGGGAAGACATAGGGCACCCCGGGGGCGGCGTGTGTTCGGACCACAATACCGAATATATCCCGAAGCTGGGGAGCGTCAAGCAGGGAGAGACAGTCGGCTCATCTGAGTTCACTGACTGAGCTGCAGGCTCCACTTTCAGGTTGCTTACGCAAGCGATTGATGCATTGCAGCTTACGTCATTCCTGAAGCCCTCCCCGGTGACAGTCGGCAGCGAGTGCCCTCATGAAGGCGACCGTCTTCTATTCCTGGCAGAGTGACATTGACCCCGAGGTCATTCGGTACGACGGGTGGGAATGTTGTGTTGGATCACCCATACCAGCGTGGAGGAGTGGCCCGGAGCTCGGCGATGGTGGCGTGGCTCTTCTTCGACCGGCAGATTGGGTATTCACACTCCCAAACCGGTGCCCATGACGCTGGTTCCGCCGAGCCTCATCAGCGCGCTCCAGGATCGCTACCGCCTCGAGCGGGAGCTGGGCCAGGGGGGCATGGCCACGGTCTACCTCGCCCGCGACCTCCGGCATGACCGGGATGTCGCTCTCAAGGTCCTTCGTCCTGAGCTGTCAGCGGTGCTGGGCCGCGAGCGCTTCCTGACCGAGATCCGAGTCACCGCGAAGCTCGACCACCCCCACATCCTCACCCTGATCGACTCCGGCGAAAGCAACGGATTCCTGTGGTATGTGCTGCCCCTCGTCCGGGGAGAGTCGCTGCGACATCGGCTGGCGCGGGACCGACAGCTCGGAGTCCCTGAGGCGCTCGCGATCGCCGGTGCCATCGCCGGGGCGCTCGAGTATGCCCACCAGCGCGGCGTCATCCACCGGGATGTGAAACCGGAGAACATCCTGCTGCACGAGGGAGAGCCGATGCTGACCGACTTCGGCATCGCGCTCGCACTGCACGAGGCGGGCGGCGAGCGGCTGACGGAGACCGGCCTCAGCGTCGGCACCCCGCACTACATGAGCCCGGAGCAGGCCACCGCCGAGCGGCGACTCGACAGCAAGAGCGATATTTACAGCCTCGGTGCGGTGGTGTACGAGATGTTGGCGGGCGAGCCGCCGTTCACCGGCGCCACGGGACGGGCGGTGATCGCCAAGCTGATGACTGTGCCGCCCACACCGCTTCGGACGGTCCGTGACGCCGTCCCGGAGCATATCGATGCCGCCATCGTCCGAGCGCTTGCAAAGGTCCCAGCGGACCGGTTCCCGACAGCGGCCGCCTTCGGCGCCACCCTGCGAGACGCCCCCACATCCGGAGAGGTGGGCCGGAAGCGTCGACCCACCGCCGGTCGGCGCCTGCCGTGGTGGGCCTGGTTCGCCGGTATCGGCGGGCTGGCTGCGCTGGCGTTCCAGCTGGTCCACGCCCACCCAGCTCCGCCACGGCCGGGCTCGGAGCTCGCGGCGCTGGACGCGCGCGCGGAACACAGTCTCGACCGGCGCACGAGGGCGGGCGTCGTCGCGGCGATCACCGACTACAGCGCCATCGTGCGGCGCGACTCGACCCACGAGCCCGCCTGGACCGGACTCGCCAAGGCCTACGTCCGCGCCTACATCCGGAACTTCTCGCTGCCGGGAATCTCCCGGGACAGCACCCTGCGCCTGGCGGTGCTGGCCGTGGAGCGCGCTCGGGCCGCCGATTCCGGGAGCGCGGAGGCCTGGGTTGCCCAGGCAATGGTCAGTCGCGCGGTCGACCCGACGGACCTGACGCCTGCCTTCCGCGCCATTCGCCGCGCCCTGGTTCTCGACTCCGCGTCAGGTCCGGCCTGGCACGTTCTCGCGATGAGCATGGCCGAGACCGGTGACTTCACGGGAGCCATGAAGGCGTGGCATCGCAGTGTGACCGTGGCGCCCACCTATGCCGAGGGAGCCGCGTTCCTCGGGCAGGCGTACTACTGGCGGCACCAATATGACAGCGCCCAGGCGTGGGTGGACAGCGCCGTCGCGCTGGATGCGAACTACATCCTCCCCAGGGAGGTAGGCGGATTTGTCGCGATCGAACATGGCGATTTTGCGAAAGGCGCCGCGGCGTTCGACGCGGCGCGGCGGCTCGGCGACGATATCGAGATCGTGAACGCGCTGGCGGGGAGTGCCTTGGCGGAAGCCCGCGCCGGCCGGCTCAAGGAGGCGCGGGCCCTCCTGCGACACGCCGACTCGCTGGCCGCGGCCTACTCACCGACGCCCCTGCACACCGCGGTCTGGCTGGCCGAGGCGTACGCCGGGCTCGGCGACATCGATCGTGCCCTGCCGTGGCTGGCCAGTGTCGAAGACCGGGGTGATCTCCACTCACAAGTGCACCTGCGCTGCGACCCACCCTTCGCACCGATTGCCGCCGACCAGCGCTTCCGGCAGCTGCTCATCACGCCGAGACCACCCTCCGAGGCTGGCTGCTAGGAGGCTAACTTTTCGCCCATCGCCAAAGCCATGTTCACCCTCGTTCGAGCCGTTGTCTACGCCAGTCTCTTCATCGGCCTTCTACTGGTGTTTCTACCGGCGCAGGTGGTGGCTCGGTCCGGCATCGCCGCCCCCGGTCAGGTGGGAGCGATACAGGTGCTGGGGATCCTCCTTGCGGTTGCGGGCGGAACGCTGGCCGTGAGTTGTATCCTGACGTTCGCCTTCATCGGCCGGGGGACGCCGGCGCCTTTCGATCCTCCTCGTCGACTGGTCGTTCGGGGGCCGTACCGATGGGTGCGGAATCCCATGTACGTAGGAGCGACCACCGCGTTGCTTGGTGCGGCACTCTACTATGAATCCCTGCCGCTTTTCGTCTACGGAGCCGGGTTCCTGGTGCTGATGCACCTGTTCGTCATAGTGTACGAGGAACCCACGCTGCGCCGGACGTTCGGGGGTGAGTACAAGGAGTATTGTCGGCGGGTAGGACGCTGGTGGCCGCGTTGGGTCTGACCGGCATGGTGAGCCGAAGCCACCTTCCCGCGCTCTATGAGCGGGCCCTTACCGGCAGCCCAGTGGAACACGAGCGTAGCGTCTCCTACGCCCGAGGCTAGCTTTCCCTTATCGCTCGCACCCAAGGTCCCGGCCAGCGCTTCGGAGGTGTCGATGCTCTCCCCATTCCGCTCTCCCAGCGTCGTGCTCGCGCTGCTCGCGGTCACCGTCACGCTCCGGCTCGACGCGCAGCAATCCACCCCGACGGAGGGGTGCCGCCAGGCGGTGTACGCGAGGTTCAGCGGCTCGGACTCCTCCGAGGTGACCGTGGGCCAGGTCTCCCCCTCGGTGGTGAACTGGCGGACCGCCCGCGGTCTCTCGGGGGTCTGCGTGATCGAGGGCGGACGGGTGGTCCGGGTCGAGGCCAAGAACCTCACCCAGCCCGTTCCGGTATCGGTCACCGGACCGCTCGACCGCAACACGGCCGCCCTGGCCTGCAAGAACGAGGTCTCGGGCCGCATGCCCCAGGTCCCGGACGGGCAGATCACCGTCACGCCGGGACGCAGCGACAGCAAGGGAAATCTCGGGGTGAGCTGGCGTACGCCGCGGGGCGCCGCGGGCACCTGCCTGGTCGACGCCCAAGGACAGGTGGTGGATTTCAGGACAATCCGGGCCGATCCCAACCAACCGACCGCCACCGGCGGGAGGAGCCGGCTCACCTGCGAGTCCCGCGAGAACCGCAGGAACGAGTGCCCCCTCCCGGAGAGCGTGGACGTGCGGCTGGTCCGGGTCATCAGCGCGAGCCCCTGCCTGGAGGGGCGCTCCTGGGGGTGGGACGATCGGAAGATCTGGGTCACCGGTGGCTGCCGCGCCGAGTTCGAGCTCAAGTCGAAGCGGCGGCCGGGATACGATCTCAATCGGCCGGACGCGGCGGCCGACCTTCAGGCCCTGCGTGCCTGCCGGGAGGAGGTCTTGCGGCGGTTCCCCGGCACTCCGAACGCCCAGGTGACGACCTCGGTGGCTTCGCGTGAGGGCGAGGGACTGATCCGGGTCGACTGGAGCATGCGACGGGGTGGACGCGGCGAGTGCCGGATCAATCGCATCGGAAAGGTGGTGCAGTTCCGGACTGCGCCTGGGGCTCCGGCAGGTGGGCGGAGAGAAGACATCACCCCTGGCCAGGGGCCTGGCCAGGGGCCTGGGCAGGTGCGGCAGGTCACCTGCGAGTCGCAAGGTGGCGATCGAAAGGAGTGTGCCATTCCGAGCGGTGGCCGCGTACGCCTGGTCAAGGTGCTGAGCGACGCACCCTGCACCGAGGGGCAGAGCTGGGGCTCGGACGCCAATCGGATCTGGGTCACAAGCGGCTGCCGGGCCGACTTCGAGGTGGAGAGCCCGCCCCGGTGACCTGTAGATCAGCTTGATCGCGGAGCACGAAATCACCCCGAACTGTCATCGGAGCGCCGCGCTCCTCGGGATGACAGATCGTGGCTCCGGAGAGATTGTGGCTCCGGACAGCGGCCGGTGACGACTCAATACGCCGGCGGCAGCCTCCGGTAGCGCTGCAGCAGCTCGGTCTGCCGGCTCACCAGCGGCAGGTCCCGCCCTCGGATGAAGACGTGCTCTACCCGGCTGGCGAACTCGAACGGGTCGCCCGACCAGACCACGAGATCGGCCACTTTCCCCGCCTCGAGTGACCCGTACTTCTCCCCAACCCCGAACGCTTCCGCCGGTCCGAGCGTCACCGCCCGCAGCGCTGCGTCCCAGCCGAGGCCGGTACGAACCGCGTTGCCGGCCGCCTGACGCAGGTCTCGGAATTGCGCGAGATCGGTCTGTGCGATGAGGACCGTCGCGCCCGCTGCCTGGAGCAGGGCCGCGTTGTCCAGCCGCGCGCCGGGCGCGTCGAACGTGGGCACATCCGTGAGCGGCTCGACCACGACGGGAATCCGCGCCTGCGCCAGCTCGGCCGCCATCTGCCACCCCTCCGCGGCGCCGCGCATGACCAGATGGATCCCGAACTCCTGCCCGATCCGGAGCGCCGTCTCGATGTCGCTCCGGCGGTTGGCGGTGATGAGCAAGGGTAGCTGACCCTCCAGCACCGGCTGCAGCGCCTCCAGATCCGGCCCGGGGGCGGAGAGCGGCTGCATCCGGGCATGCTCGAAATCGCTCTTCCGCCGCTGATACTCGCGGGCATCGCGGAGCAGCTGGCGGAGCCGCGCGGCCGCACCCGCCCGGCTGCCTCCGCCGGCGCCCTTGCTCGACTGCGAGAGATCGGCCACCATCGCGGCCGGCGAGCGGACCACCAGGTCAGGCAGTCGGTCGCCGGCCAGGTCGAAGAGCACGGCCTGGCCCGCGACCAGCCCGCCGGAGGGGACCGCCAGCGTAGTGGTGATGCCCTGGAGCCGAGCCACTGGGATCGTAACCGAGGCCGGGTCCAGCGCGTCCGCCAGGTTGACGGCGGCGTTCACGTCCCCAGCCACGGTGTCTTCCTCGGTCTCCAGCTCGGCGTTGCTCTCGAACAGCTTGATCCCGAGCGTCGTGGCCGAAGCGATGAGGCCCGGCGTGATCCATCGGCCGGTGGCATCGATGATGGTCGCGCCCGCAGGCACGGGCACACCGGCACCGACCGCGACGATCACGCCGTCCCGAAGCAGCACGGTGCCGTGCTCGATCTTGGGCCCGGAGACGGGGTAAACGGTGCCTCCAGTGATCGCCACGCTCTGCGCTACGCACGGGACCGCCGCGGCCAGCACCATGGCCCCCAGCGCGCCCGCGAGACCAACCGTCCACCGGATCATCGCCCCACCCCCGGCTCGCTCGTGCCGAGATTGAAATCGGTCTCCGGACGGCGGGGCTGGTCCTTCCGATCGAACACCAGCCAGCCGTCGTTGTACACCTGCTCCACCGTGCTGTAGACCGAGAACGGGTCGCCCGACCAGACGACGACATCGGCCGCTTTGCCGGGCTCGAGCGTGCCGGTGCTGCTGTCGATGCCCAGCGCCCAGGCCGGATTGGCGGTGAGCCAGCGGATGGCCTGCTCCCGGGTGATCTTGATGCCGGCCTGCTCGCCCGCCTGCATGGCCTTCGCCGCCTCCTGATTCAGGCGCTGAATGCCATCCGGGCTGTCGGAGTGGATGATCACCCGCGCGCCGGCCTGCTGCAGCAGCGCGGCGTTCTCCGGAATCCCATCGAACGACTCCATCTTGAAGCCCCACCAGTCGGCCCAGACCGAGCTCGCCACCGAGTCGCGCGCGAGGAGGTCGGCGATCTTGTACGCCTCCACCGCGTGGTGGAACGAACGGATGTGAAAGCCGAACTCCCGGGCCAGGTCCAGCATCTGGGCCATCTCGTCGGCGCGGTAGCAATGGTTGTGGACCAGGATCTTGCCCCGGAGGACGTCGGCGAGGGTCTCCAGCTTGAGATCGCGATCCGGCCGCACGCCCGAGTGCTTCTTCTCCCACGCGTCCCAGGTCCGGCGATACTTCTCGGCCTCGATGAACGCCGCGCGATAGCCGGCGACGTTGCCCATCCGGGTGGAAGGGCCGGTCTTCTCGTAGACCGACTTGGGATTCTCTCCACAGGCCATCTTGAGACCGTAGGGCGCACCGGGATACTTCATCTCCTGCACCGTGCGCGCGGGGATGAGCCGCAGGGTGACCGACCGGCCGCCGATCAGATTGGCCGAGCCGGGGAGGATCTGCAGCGCGGTGATGCCGCCGGCGATGGCCAGCGGGATCTGGGGATCCTGGGGCCAGAACGAGTGCTCGGCCCACACCTGGGCGGTGACCGGCGCGGTGGCCTCGTTCCCATCGCTCAGGCCCGGCGTTCCCGGCGCGGCATAGACGCCGAGGTGGCTGTGGGTATCGATGATCCCGGGCGTGACATACTTGCCGCTGCCGTCGATCACGGTGGCGCCCGCCGGGGTCGGCACGTCGGCTCCGACCGCGACGATGCGCCCGTCCGCGAAGCTCACCGAGCCGCGACTCAGCTCGGGCCCCGCGGCCGTGAGCACGGTGGCGTTCCGGATGACTACAGGTGCGTATGGGTGGCGATGATAGGTCGAGGGATACTGCGGCCGCTCGGCACTGGTGGGGCTGGTGGTCGAGATGGCCGGCCCGCACGCGAGCGCCACGAGCGAGCCGGCAGGAACGAGGAGCGGAAGGCACCGACGGAAATCCATCGCCATGCGGAACTCCGGTCGCGGGTGAGCATGTCCTGCCGAGTCAGGTCTGCTGGTCCGGGCGAATCCTGCGGGCTTCCTCGTGCGGGAGCGCGAAGTCGTCTTCGGTGGCTGGCCGCACGAACAGGTCGAACGCGAGAAACAAGGTCTTCGAGAAGGGGAAGAAGGCGACCGAGGCCACCAGCATCAAGATGATGGTGGTCACCTGAAACAGGTCCCACGGCGGTGTCGGCCAGGTCCAGAGCAGGAAGCCGATCACCCAGACGCTGAAGAGCGTCTCCACCAGCATCAAGTTGAAGAAGTACGCACCGAGCCAGTACCCCTGCTCACCCCGTTCCAGGCCGAGACCACACGTGGGGCAATTGGGGACGAGGCGGGTCCAGCTCACGAAGATCGGTCCGCCGCCACAATGGGGACACCTGAGGCGCAAGGCGCGGAAGAACGGCCGCAGCACGGATACAGAGTAGCCGATCCCGCGCCCGGGTGCGAGGGCCAGGCTCACAGATGGCGCCCGATCCACCGCTCCAGATCGGCGAGCACCTGCTCCCGGCCGGTGTCGGCGAAGAGCACGTGGCGGCCCTCGGGATACTCGATCAGACGCTTGTCCGGATGGCCCACCCGCGCGACGAACGTCCGGCTTCCATCTGGTGGGACCATCCCGTCGCGGGAGCCGTGCAGCACGAGGAGCGGGAGGGGGAACTCCGCCGCGCGGCCCTGCACCCGCGCGATCGCCGACTGCACCTCGGTCGAAAGCCTGGCGGAGCCCAGCCGATGGAACAGAGGATCGGCCAGCAGCTCGGCCGTGACAGCGGGGTCCTGGGCGAGGCCGGAGAGGTCCATGCCGGTCTTCAGCGTGAAGCTCGGCCAGATCCGTGACGCCACCCGCCCGAGCGCCAGCAGCACCGGCGGCACCGTGAGGCGGCCGAGTGGAGGAGCCGCCGCCATCACGCCCCGGAGTCCCTCGGGGTGATACAAAGCGTACTCCAGTACGATGAGCCCGCCCAAGCTGTTTCCCAGGAGGAAAAGCGGCCGGCCGGGCTCTTCCCGCCCAACCAGCTCGACGAAGCGGCGGAGATCCTCGCGGTAGTCGCCCCAGGAGTCCACGTGGCCCCGCTTGCCGGGCGAGCGGCCGTTGCCGCGGAGATCGAAGGCGTGCACCGCAAACCCGCTAGCGACCATGCGGTCGGCAAGCGCGCCGTAGAGCCCCGAGTGGTCACCCAGACCGTGCACATTGATGAGCACGGCGCGAGGCGGCTCGGTCGGGCGCCAGGCGCGCCGGAAGAGAGGGACCTCCTGTGCCCCGGCGAAGGTGCCTTCTGCGTAGCCTCGGGCGTCCACGGTCACCGGCTCACCAGGATGGGAACGCCCTCGGCGAGCCACTGGTCGGGGGCCGCGAGGACCAGGTCGAGCGCGAAGGGCCGCACACCGGAAACCGGTGCGGCGCGGGGAGACTCGGGAAGGAAGCGCAGGAGATACAGGCTCGGGCCGGCGTTCCTCGCGTGCTCGGCCACAAAATCGGCCAGCGCCCGGGCCCAGCCCCCCACGGGCGGCCGGATGCCAGCCCCGCGGCGGTGCCGCTCCAGCGCCGCGATCATCTCCGGACGGCTACCTCCGAGCCGGCGATATCGCTCGCGGTGATGGCGCTCGTCCTCTCTCGACTCCGGGTGCCGGGAGCGCACCAGGTCGCAGGAACAGGCCCCGACGAGGAGTCGCACCACCGTTCGCGCCTCCGGCAGGAGCGGCAGCAGCTCCTGCTGAGTGGCAGGCTCCGCCACATGGGCGGTCATGCCGCGGGGCACCATGGAGCGCACCTCGCTCAGGGTGAGCGGGGTGGCGAGGTAGAGGAAATAGCACAACGGCGGTTCAGATGGGGAGGTCGTCCCGGATGAGTACCAGAATGGCGGCCTGCGGCACGACGAGGTACTTGGTCTCCTCGAAGGTGATCTCGACCGCGGCCTTGCGGAAGAAGATGGCATGGTCGCCGACCCGGGCCTGCATGGCCCGATTCCGCGGCTCTCGATCGCCGACTTTCCAGGGCTCGTCATCCAGGGTGCTGAGGTCGGCGACGGGGGTGCCCGGGCCGGTAGCGACGATCAATCCGGTCTGCACCTGCTGGGAGTCGATGGCGGTAGCCGGCAGATACAGGCCGACCCGGGTGCGATCATCTCCGTCTTCGGCACTGATCAGCACCCGATCGCCCACCACCAGAAGCTGCTTCTTGGGGAATTCCATTTACTTACGCCGAGCCGGAGATTCCGGTACCCTCGGTTTGATGGGCCGTGGTCAGCTCCAGGATGCGAAGCCGGCGCACCGCGCTGGGGAGGCGGAGGCTGACCTCGTCGCCCACCCGGCCGTTGGCGAGCGCCCGTCCGAGCGGCGAGGCCAGCGAGATGTGCCCGGCGTCGAAGTCCATCATCTCAGCCAGCACTACCATGTAGGTGTCGGTGTCGTTGGTCTCGAGATCCAGCACCGTGACCCGGGAGCCCAGCCCGACGCGATCGGTGGGCGCCTCCGTGTTGGCGAGCTGGCTCAACTGATTCAGCCGCTGGTGCAACTGTCCCAGGCGTGCCTGCACGAACTGCTGGCGCTCGAGGGCCGCCTTGTATTCGGAGTTCTCTCGCAGATCGCCCAGCTCGACCGCCTGGGCGATAGCCTGAGGCAGCAGAATATTGAGCTCATGGCTGAGCTGGTCGATTTCCCGGCTCAGCTTTTCCCGCATCTCACGGATCATGGTGGACCAGGCGAAATAAGAGTCAGCCTGGGAGGAGGATTCCCAGGTAGTGATGATGGAACCTGTGATCAAGATACCACGAGAGTGTCACTCGGGGAATAGCGAAAATGCGTAAGCTCCTGCTGCCGATGGCTTTATGAGCAATTGCCGGGGGCGCGGCGGGCCCCGGATCAGGGAATCGGAAGGGGTCACCAACTACGCTCGGGAATGGTGGCATTTCGGCTCTCCGCTGGAAGGCGCGGTGCCGTTCGACCGGGTCATTCGATAGCCGCGGAGTTCCTTGACCTTCTCGCGAGAACCCCGTAAACTGCGGCGGCTTATGACCCTCTGGCCCGCTTGGATCCTTGCCAAACAGGATGGCCGTGTAATGCCCCTCAGGATTGCCGCCACCCGACGCTGGGCATTTCCGTTGGCCTCGATGCTCGGCGCCCTCGGGCTGGCTCTGGCCGGCTGCAGCCCGGAGCACTACCCCCAGACCGCCCTCAAGCCGCTCTCCGACTTCGCCAAGATCGGCGACGACATCCAGACGACCACCTTCTGGTGGGCGCTGGGCGTGTTCATTCTGGTGGAAGGTGCGCTGGTGTACGCCATCTTCCGCTTCCGGGGCAAGCCGGGCGACCCGGAGCCCAAGCAGATCCACGGGAACACCGCGGTGGAGATCATCTGGACGGCGGTCCCCGCGCTGATCCTCGCGGCCATCGCGGTGCCGACGGTGAAGGGCATCTTCTCGACCGCCGCCACTCCCCATGGCGACGTGCTCACGGTGGAGGTCATCGGGCACCAGTGGTGGTGGGAGTTCCGCTATCCGGAGCTGCACATCACCACCGCCAACGAGCTGCACGTGCCGGTGGGGCAGACGGTCGCCACCAAGATGGGGACGATCGACGTCATCCACAGCTTCTGGGCGCCGCGTTTCGCCGGCAAGCGGGACGTCTTTCCCAACCGGGAGACCCGGCTCTGGTTCAAGGCCGACAAGGCGGGCGAGTACTCGGGGCAGTGTGCCGAGTTCTGCGGCATACAGCACGGCCGGATGGCGTTCCGGATCAAGGCGCAGACTCCGGCGGAGTTCCAGGCGTGGGTGTCTCATATGCAGACACTGGGGGCCAAGCCCGCGGCCACCGGAGCCGCTCCGGCCACCGCTCCCGCCGGTTCGGTGAGCACGGCAAGCGCGGGCGCCACGGTCAAGCCAACGCAGGGCGCGGCGCAGCAGAACGCCGCGCCGCGTGATTCGGGCGCCACGCTCCAGGCGCCGGCCGCTCCCCAGGACCCGGCCTATGCCGCGGGCGAGAAGCTCTTCACGGCCAAGGGGTGCATCGGCTGCCACTCGCTCGCCGCATTCAACGCGCCGACCGGCATGATCGGGCCCAACCTGGCGAACGTGGGGGCCCGGACGTACATCGCCGCCGGCACCCTCAAGAATACCGACGAGAACCTGTCCCGCTGGATTCAGAACGCCCAGGCCATCAAGCAAGGGGTGCTGATGCCGAACCTCGGCGTCAAGCCGGACGAGGCCCGCTCGCTCGTCGCCTTCCTTCGCGCTCACCAATAACAGGCCTCGTATGGCAACCACCGCAGTCGACCAGCAACGGGCACACGCCGCCGCCGGCCATGGCGAGAAGACCGGCCTCTGGAGCTGGCTCACCACGGTCGATCACCAGCGGATCGGCATTCTCTACGGGGCAACGGCCTTCGCCTTCTTCCTCATGGGCGGCATCGAGGCGCTGCTGCTGCGGATTCAGCTGGGGACGCCGAACAACACCTTCCTGGCGCCGGATACGTACAACCAGCTCTTCACCATGCATGGCACGACCATGATCTTCCTCGCGATCATGCCGCTCAGCGCCATGTTCTTCAATTTCATGATCCCGCTCATGATCGGCGCGCGGGACGTGGCGTTCCCCCGGCTCAACGCCTTCAGCTACTGGGTCTTCCTGTCGGGAGGACTGTTCCTCAACTCCAGCTTCCTGTTCGGCGCCGCGCCGGACCAGGGGTGGTACGGATACGCCAACCTGACCTCGCGGCAGTTCTCTCCGGGCATGAACGTGGACTTCTGGCTGCTCGGCCTGCAGATCCTCGGGGTGGCGTCGCTGGCGGCCGCGGTCAACTTCTTCGTGACCATTCTCAACATGCGGGCGCCGGGCATGTCGCTGATGCGGATGCCCATGTTCGTCTGGATGAGCTTCATCACCCAGGTCCTGCTGCTGCTGGCGTTTCCGGTCATCACCGTGGCGCTGATCCTGCTCATGTTCGACCGCTTCTTCGGCACCCATTTCTTCGTGCCGTCGGGCGGGGGCGATCCGCTCCTCTGGCAGCACCTGTTCTGGATCTTCGGGCACCCGGAGGTCTACATCCTGATCCTGCCGGCGTTCGGGATCATCTCGGAGGTCCTGCCGGTCTTCTCCCGGAAGCCGCTCTTCGGCTACGCGGCGATGGTCTTTTCCGGCGCGTTCATCGCCTTCCTCGGCTTCGGGGTGTGGAGCCATCACATGTTCACGACCGGCATGGGGCCGATCGCGGACACGTTCTTCTCGCTCTCCACCATGCTGATCGCCATCCCCACGGGGGTGAAGATCTTCAACTGGCTGGGCACCATCTGGGGCGGCTCGCTCCAGCTCAAGACGCCGATGTACTTCGCGCTCGGCTTCATCGCGATGTTCATCATCGGCGGGCTGTCGGGCGTCATGCACGCCTCCCCGCCGGCGGACCTGCAGCAGAACGACACCTACTTCATCGTGGCGCACTTCCACTACGTGCTGTTCGGCGGCAGCATCTTCGGCCTCACGGCAGGGGCCTACTACTGGTGGCCCAAGATGTTCGGCCGGGTGCTGGACGAGACGCTGGGCAAGGTCCACTTCTGGCTCATGCTGATCGGCTTCAACGTGACCTTCTTCCCGATGCACATCCTCGGCCTGAACGGAATGCCGCGGCGGGTGTACACCTATCCCGAGGGCCTGGGCTTCGAGCAGCTGAACCAGTTGGAGACAGTGGGCGCGTTCATCCTGGCGCTCT